>NZ_BAAHAF010000199.1:0-55623 GCF_054777815.1 Angustibacter speluncae
GCAGGGCGCCGATCAGGGTGCTCGGGATGCCGCACAGGCCGAACCCGCCCACCGCCAGCGACGCACCGTCCGGCACGTCCGCGACCGCCTCGGCCGCGCTCGCGATCACCTTGTCCACGTCCACCTCCAGGTCGTGCTGTCAGGACGGGCTGGCCGCCGCGGCCACCGCCGGCAGGACCACCAGCCCGTCGGGGTCGGCCACGACCACGTCGCCCGGTGCGCACCGCAGGCCACCGAACGACACCGGCACGTCGCGCTCGCCCCGACCGGTCCGCGTGCAGCGGCGCGGGCAGGCCCCGAGCGCCAGCACGCCGAGATCGAGGAGCGCCAGCGCGGCCACGTCGCGGACGCAGCCGTGCACCACCACGCCCTCCCACCCGGACGCCACGGCGATCGCGGCCATCCGGTCGCCGAGCACGGCGCACCTGCGGGTGCCGCCGGCGTCGACCACCAGGACCTGGCCGGCGCCCGGCGCCTCGAGCGCCTGCTCGAGCAGCGCGTTGTCCTCGAAGGCCGACACGGTCACCGCAGTCCCCGCGAACCACGAGCGGCCGCCGAAGCCGGTGAGGGCGCTGTGGCAGACCTGCACCACCGGTCCCAACGCGTCGCAGAGGTCGGCGGTGCCGAACCTGCGCTGCGGCGTCCCGGGCCGGGCGTCGCTCAGTCGGACGACTCCTCGGTCCGCGGCGCGTCGTCGCCGTCGCTGTCGACCGTCGTGCCGACCGGCGCCTGCTCGAACTCCTCGATCCACTGCTTCACGAGCGTCTCGCCGTGCTCGCGGTCGTCGTCCTCGAGATCACGCTTCTGCCAGGTGAACTCGAGTCGGATGCCGTTCGGGTCGAAGAAGTAGAGCGACTGCCAGATGCCCTCGTGGTCGACGATGCCGATCGTCTCGATGCCGTTGTCCTCGAGCCGCTTCTTCCAGGCGAGCAGCTCGTCGTAGGACTCGACGTTGAAGGCGAAGTGGCGGATCCAGCTCGGCACGCCGTCCTTGTAGCCGGAGTAGTCCTCGCCGGCGATGTCGAAGAACGCGATGCAGGAGCCGTCCTGCAGCGCGAAGAACGTGTGCAGGAAGGGGGTCTCGTCGCCGGTGGACGGCACCCGCTCCTCGCGGACGGCCGACAGCAGCTGCATGCCGAGCACCTCGGTGTAGAACCGGTAGGTCTCCGCCGTGTTGCTCGTCGGCATCGCGATGTGGTTGAGGGACATGGCTGCTCGGAGCATCGGTCGGGCCTCTCGTGGTGGTGGGTGTGCGCGGTCGGGGGACGTTCAGACCAGGTCGTTGCGGCGGAGCCAGTCGACGAGCCGGTCCTCGGCGTCGGACTGCAGGTCGGGGCGCCCGTTGAAGTAGTGGTCGGCCCCGACCAGCTCGACGAGCTCGCGGTGCTCGGGACGGGCCGCCTCGTGCATGGCCAGCGCGTGCGCGGGGAACGCGGCGCCGTCCGCCGTCCCGTACATGATCAGCACCGGTACCGAGACCCGCGGCAGGTGCACCACGGCGTCGCAGTTCGAGTCCTGCAGGCTCCACTGGCTCAGCCAGGACCGCAGGCTCGTGGCGTGCCCGAGGCTCGCGGGGATCAGGTTCGCCTTCTGCGGGTCTCCCCAGAGCGAGCCCTCCGGCCGGTCGCTCGGCTCGATCGTCAGGTCGAGGAACCGGGGGTCGGCGCAGGTGCCGTGCACCAGGAACGGCATGTCGTCCGGCAGTGCGTCGTCGGCCTCGAGCAGCGCGAGCCGCTCGCGCACCCACGCCGTGATCCGCGCGTTGCGGTCGACCTGCGCCGCGCGGTACCGCTCGAGGAACTCGGGGGAGTACGGCGGCCCGTTGCGCGGGTCGAACATGTCGAGCTCGGGGTCCCGGGTGAACGGGTCGGCCTCGTCGACGATCGCCGGGTCGAGCCACTCGGTGTAGACGCCGGCCCGCCCCGGGTGGGCCATCATCGCGACCAGGCCGTCGACCGGCGGCAGCTCGGCCTGCGTCAGGTCGGGGCCGTCGCCCGCGGGCGTGGCCGTGATCGTGGGGGCCTCGGCCTGGCTCTGGTAGAGGGCCGACAGGCCCCCGCCGCCGGAGTTGCCGCCGAGCACGACCTTCTCGAAACCGAGGCCGCGCAGGTGCTTCACGGTGGCGGCGACGTCGAGCACGCAGTTCTCCATGATGAGCGCGGAGTCGTTGCCCACGTAGCGCGTCGCCAGCCCCGCCGCCGCGACGCCGCGGGCCGCGAGACCGGGCAGCGCGTAGTGGCCGAGGAAGTTCGACGTCGGGTGCACGAACAGCACGACGGTCGTGGTCGGCTCCGCGGGCCGGTGCAGCGTGCACCAGATCTTGCCGCTCTTGCGGGCGACGCCGGAGTAGATGTCCAGCCGGCCCCCCGCGTAGATCGGCACCCCGAGCAGCTCGGGGGCGGGCAGAGCGCCCGCGTCGTCGCCGCGGGAGGTCCGCGCGGACCCGTCCGTGGTCTCCAGGACCGCCTCGCCCATCGTCCCTCGCCTTCGCAGCGTCGGTGCTGAGATCGTGCCGTCGAAGCAAAGCACGGACCGCGGATAGTATGCAATCCTGCGCCATGCGGATCTGGCACCAGTCCATGAACGAGATCGACGGGTACCCCGTCTACCGCGACGCGCTGCAGGCCCACGTCGACCGGGTCGCCGGCCCCGGCGTCGAGGTCGTGCTGCACGGCGTCGCCCCCGGCACCTACGGCTCGGCGGCGCCGGCCCAGGTGCTCGTGCACCCCTCCCTGTTCCACCGGATCGCCTCGCAGCTGCTCGACCTGGTCGAGCAGGCGCAGGAGGAGGGATTCGACGCGGTCGCGATCGGCTCGTTCTCCGAGCCGTTCCTGCGCGCCCTGCGCTCGGCGGTCGACATCCCGGTCGCGTCGATGGCCGAGAGCTGCCTGCTCACCTCGTGCACCGTCGGCCGGCTCAGCGGCCTGGTGACGATCTCGAACGACGTCGCCTGGATGGTGCGCCAGATCGTCCGCGAGAACGAGCTCGGGCCCCGCGTCGCGGGGGTCTGGACGGTGCAGCCGGACGTCACCGAGGCCGACCTCGCGGCGGCGTTCGACGACCCCGACGCCGTGCTGGCCTCGTTCACCGCCTCCGCCCGTGAGGCGCTGGCGGCCGGGGCCGACGTGGTCGTGCCGGCAGAGGGCGTCATCAACGAGCTGCTCGTGGCGCACGGCGTCACCGAGATCGACGGCGCCCCCGTGCTGGACGCCGTGGGCACGGTGGTCCTGCACGCCCGCATGCTGGCCGAGCTGCACCAGCGCACGGGCCTGCACGCCGGTCGCCGGTGGCACCACCGCCGGCCGACCGCCACCCTGCTCGAGCAGCTCGCCACGCCCCGGTGAGCCGTGCGCGCCGCGGACCGCGTGGCGCGCCTACCCTGGACCGCGCTCGCCGGGTCCCGGCGGGCACCCGCGCCGGTCGGGCACCGGCCGCACCGACCCCTCCTGGAGGCACCGTGGGCCTCGCGTCCGACCTCGCCTACGAGGCCCTGGTCAGCGACATCCTGTCCGGCGTCTACCCGATCGGGCACCGCATCCGCGAGGAGGAGGTCGCCGCCCGGGTGGGCACCAGCCGCACGCCCGTGCGCGAGGCGCTGCGCCGACTCAACGCCGAGGGACTGGTCGACCTGCCCCCGCACCGCGGCGCGGTGGTGCAGGCCTCGATGTACCAGATCGAGGAGCTCTACGACCTGCGCGCGCTGCTCGAGGGGTACGGCGCCGAGCGCGCCGCCGCCCACCGCGGCGAGGACGACCTGGCCGAGCTGGTGCGCCTGTGCGAGCAGATGGAGGCCGTGGTCGCGGGCGGCACCGAGTTCGGCGAGCTCACCACGCTCAACCTCGCCTTCCACCGCCAGGTGCAGGTCGCCGCGGGGATCGAGCGGCTGCTCGGCTCGTTGCCGGGCCTGACCGTCGGCCCGCTGGTGAAGGAGACCTTCCGGCACTACAGCGAGGTCGAGCTGTCGCGGTCGATGCGTCAGCACCGCGAGGTCGTCGACGCCCTGGAGTCGCGCGACGCGGCGTGGGCGCGCTCGGTCATGACGGCCCACATCCACGCCGGCCGCGCGGTGCTGCTGCGGCTGCAGCGGGAGGGGATGGCCTCCACCCTCGCGGCCGGTCCGAGCGGCGACGGGGGCGACGCCGAGGCCGCCCAGGCGTAGACACCGCCCTCCACCGGGTTGTATACAAGACCCGGCAGCTCGGGACGTTCCGTGCCGCCTCCTCCACCGTCGTCGGAAGGAGCCGGACGTGTCCGTGCGCGACCCGTTCGCGACCCTGCGGGGCACCACCGGCGTCGTCACCGGGTCCGCTCGAGGCATCGGGCTCGAGATCGCCCGCGCGCTGCGCGAGGCCGGACTGGTGGTGGTGCTCGCCGACCTCGACGCCGCCGAGCTCGAGGTGGCGGCGGCCGACCTCGGCACCGGCGGCGAGCGGGTCGTCCCGGTCGCCTGCGACCTCACCACCGAGGACGGTCACGCGGCCCTCGACGCCGCGCTCGACGGCCTGCCGCCGCTGTCGTCCTGGGTGAACAACGCCGGGGTCGTCAGCCACCAGCTCACCCAGGACGTCGACCAGGACACCTTCGAGCGGGTGCTGCGCACCAACGCCTGGGCCCCCCTGCGCGGCAGCCGCACCGCGTTCGCGCACATGCAGCACGACGGCCCCCGCGCGGTCGTCAACGTCACCTCGCTCGTGCTCGACAAGACCGTGCCCGAGCGCACCACGTACGCGGCGTCCAAGGCGGCCCTCGCGAGCCTGACCCGGTACGCGGCGGCCGACTGGGGGTCGCACGGCATCCGGGTCAACGCCGTCGCGCCGGGGTACATCGACACCCGGCTCACCGCGTGGGCCGAGGACGACCCGAGGTACGCGGCCAAGCAGCGCAGCCTCGCCCAGATCCCGCTCGGCCGGTTCGGGCAGCCGCAGGACGTCGCGCACGCCGTGCTGCTCCTGCTCTCGCCGCTCGCCGCGTACGTCACCGGCGAGACCCTGTTCGTCGACGGCGGCTGGGCGCTGACGTGAGCGGCGGGGCGTCCGAGCCCGACGTCGACGTCCTCGTCGTGGGCGGCGGCGGCGCGGGTCTGGCCGCCGCGGCCACCGCCGCGGAGGCGGGCGCCCGCGTGCTGGTGCTCGAGGCGACCGACCGGGTCGGCGGGTCGATGCTGCAGTCGGCGGGCATGTTCACCGCCGCCGGCACCAGCGTGCAGGCCGCGCTCGGGATCGAGGACTCGCCCGAGCGCTTCTTCCAGCACTACATGGACCTCAACCAGTGGCGGCTCGAACCGGGTCTCGTCCGGGCCTTCTGCCGGGCCACGGCACCGACCTTCGAGTGGCTCCTCGGTCTGGGGCTCGACGTCCCGGCCGCGGTGTCCGGCAACGCCCACCAGCCCGGTCTGTGCCGTGCCGGGGTCGAGGACGTCTGGCGCGGCCACGTACCCCGCGACCAGGGCCAGGGCGTGGTCGACGTGCTCGACCGCGCTCGCCGCCGGCTCGGCGTCGACGTCGCGCTCGGTGCCCGTGTCCGCGAGCTGGTCGTGGAGGACGGGGCCGTCGTCGGCGTGCAGGTCGACGGCGAGCAGGTGCGCGCCGCCCGCACCGTCGTCACGACCGGCGGGCTGGCGCACGACCGCGCGATGGTGGCGCGCTGGTACCCGGCGGCGCTCGCAGCCGGTGACGACCTGTTCGTGGTCGCGGGCGAGGGCTCGCGCGGCGACCACCTGCGGCTCGGTGCGCAGGTCGGTGCCGCGGTGGCGGGCGAGGGCTGGGGCCTGCTCGTCGTCACCGCCTACTTCCAGTCCTGCCACCACTGGGACGCCGGGTTCCCGCCCGCGTCGCGGATCGTCGTCGACGGCACCGGCCGCCGGTTCATGGACGAGGACGCCAGCTACGCCGTCGCCGCGGGCATCGTCGACGACCACGGCGGTCACGGCTGGATGGTGTTCGACGAAGCGGCTCGGCGTGCGCTGCCCACCGGCTACCGCGACTGGACGCCGGACAACGTCCTCGCCGAGGTGGCGGCTGGACGCACGCACCGGGCCGACGACGTCGAGGGGCTGGCCCGGGCGGCCGGGCTGCCCCCGGAAGCACTGTGCCTCACCGTGTCCCGCTGGAACGAGCAGCTGCCGCACGGGGTCGACCCCGACTACCTGCGCCACGAGACGCTGAGGGCCAAGGGGGCCGACCCGCACCTGGCGCCCGTGGCGGAGCCGCCGTTCTACGCGGTGCGGGCTCTGCCGGCCCAGCTCGTCGTCACCCACGCCGGGATGCGCATCGACCCGGGCGGCCGCGTCGTCGACGAGGTCGGCCGGGTCGTGCCCGGGCTGCTCGCCGCGGGCGAGGCCGGGGGAGGGGTGCTCGGTGCCCGCTACGTCGGGGGCGGCAACGCCATCGCGAACGCGCTGACGATGGGCCGGGTGGCGGCCACCACCGCCGTGCGGGGGCTCAGCCCGGCGGCCGACGCAGCGGACGCAGCGCCCCGGCCAGCCGGTGCAGCTCGCTGAGCATCGCGTCGGCGGCCGCCTCGGCGGTCGGCGGCGCGTCGAACGTCCCGTCCGCACGCACGTGCTCGTGGACGAACGGCAGCGCGACCGTGTCGGCCACGCGCACCATGCGGAGCGGCACCACCACGCCGCCGAGCACCTGCACCGCGCGGGCGCCGGCAGCCACGCCGCCGTAGCTGACGAAACCGACCGGGGCGTAACGCCACTCGGGGCCCAGCGCGTCCAGCGCGCCCAGCAGCACCGGGCTCGGCGCGTGGTTGTACTCCGGCGTCACCAGCACCACCGCGTCGGCGGCGGCGACCCGCCCGGCCCACGCCCGGGTGTGCGGCTGCTCGTACCGGCCGAAGCGCGGGAGCTCCGGCTCGTCCAGGTGCGGCAGGTCGACGTCGGCGAGGTCGACCGGGTCGACCTCGACGTCCGGGTGCCGAGCGGCCCTCTCGCAGAACCAGGTCCAGACCGGCAGGCCCGTCCGTCCGGGACGGGTGCTGCCCAGCACCACGAGCAGGCGCGTGGGACCGCTCACGCCGGCCACCCCCCGACCCCGGTGCGTGCCGTGCGGCGCGGACCGGCTGCACCAGCACCCGACGCGACAGGAGGCAGGACGTGGAGTTCCTCGTGCACACCGAGGTGAGGATCCCGGTCGGCATGTTCACCGACGAGGAGGTCGCCGAGATCTACGCCAAGGAGGCCGAGCGGGGACGCGTGCTCGGCGAGGCCGGCGTGATCAAGCGGCTGTGGCGCATCCCCGGCCGGCGCGCCAACTACGGCCTCTGGGAGGCGGCCGACGCCACCGAGCTGCACAAGCACCTCGCGGCGCTGCCCATCTTCCCGTTCATCGACGTCGAGGTGATCCCGGTGGCGGCGCACCCGAGCGACCCCGTGACCCGTCACCTGGCCTGAGCGGTGGTGGCCGCGGCGGACCGCCGCGGCCACCTCGGGGCCGTTCACAGGACCCCGGCCTCGCGCAGCGCGGACAGCTCCCGGTCGTCCATGCCGACGAGCTCGCGCCAGACCTCGGTGCTGTGCTGGCCGAGGGCGGGCCCCAGCGTGCGCACCCGCCCCGGCGTGCTCGAGAGCCGAGGTGCCACACCGTGCATCGGGAGCTCGCCGAAGTCCGGGTGGGCCATCCGCACGATCGCCTGACGCGCCGCGAAGTGCGGATCCTCGAGCATGTCGCGGGCCCGGAAGATCCGGCCGGCCGGCACCCCGGACTCGTGCAGCAGGTCGAGCATCTCGTCGGCCTTGCGGGTGGAGGTCCACTCGGCGATCAGGCCGTCGAGCTCCTCCATCGCGGCGCCGCGCGCGCCGTGCGTCGCGAACCGCTCGTCCTCGGCCAGCTCCGGGCTGCCCATCGCACCGGCCAGCCGGGCGAACACCGAGTCCTGGTTGGCGGCGATGAGCACCAGTTCGCCGTCGGCGGTCGGGTAGACGTTGCTGGGCGACACGTTGGGGAGCGTGGCGCCGGTGCGCTCGCGCTGGTACCCCGCGACGGCCCACTCGGGGACGAGCGACTCCATCATCGCCAGCACGGCCTCGTAGATGGCCGAGTCGACGACCTGGCCGCGGCCCGAGCGCTCGCGCTGGTGCAGGGCGACCAGGGTGCCAAGGCAGGCGAACGTCGCGGCGAGCGCGTCGCCGAGCGAGATGCCCGCGCGCACCGGTGGCGTGCTCGGATCGCCCATGACGTAACGGATCCCGCCCATCGCCTCGCCGATGGACCCGAAACCGGCGCGCGAGGAGTAGGGCCCGGTCTGGCCGTAACCCGAGACCCGCGTCACGATCAGCCGCGGGTTGATCTCCCACAGCTGCTCGGGGCCGAGCCCCCACCGCTCGAGCGTCCCCGGCCGGAAGTTCTCGACCACGACGTCCGCGCGCTCGAGCAGGCGGCGCACCGCCGCCTGACCGCGCGGGTCGCGCAGGTCGGCCGTCACCGAGCGCTTGTTGCGGGCGATCACCGGCCACCACAGCGACTGCCCGTGCGGCTTCTCCCGGCCCCACTGCCGCATCGGGTCGCCCTTGCGGGGGTCCTCCACCTTCACCACATCGGCGCCGAAGTCGCCGAGCAGCTGACCGCAGAACGGTCCCGCGATGAGCTGACCCAGCTCGACGACCAGGAGGTCGCCGAGTGGGAGGTCTGCGGGGTCGAGCGCGTCCGTCATCTCGGCTCTCCTCTGGATGGTTGTATGCAATCTAGACAACGGGTGGCGTCCTGATCAAGCGAGACGCACTGTCTGTCAGTCGGTAGAAGGGCGGTAGTCCACTGATCGGCCCAGGGTTGCGTGCAATCCGTACGCGCGGCCATGCTCTCGGCCATGACCGCGATCCCGCCGACCGGCACTGCCCCGGACACCCCGTCCCTGGTCGAGGTCGTGGAGGTCAGTCCGCGCGACGGGCTGCAGAACGAGGCCACGCCGGTGTCGACCGAGGACAAGCTCGCGCTGCTCGACCGGCTGGTGGCGACCGGTGTCCGGCGGGTGGAGGCGGTGAGCTTCGCCCACCCGCGCGCGGTGCCCCAGATGGCCGACGCCGAGGCGGTGGCGGCGTCCTTCCCCACCCGCGAGGTCTCGTGGATCGGCCTGGTGCTCAACGAGCGCGGTCTCGACCGCGCCGTGGCGGCCGGCGTCGACGAGGTCAACGTCGTGGTGCTGGCGAGCGAGACCTTCTCGCGCCGCAACCAGAACGCCTCGGTCGACGAGGCGGTCGAGGCGTGGCTGCGGATCGCACCGCGTGCCCGCGAGGCCGGTCTGCGCACCACCGTGACGGTCGGCGCCGCGTTCGGGTGCCCGTTCGAGGGCGAGGTCCCCGTCCGTCGGGTGCGCGAGGTCCTGCGCCGCTGCGTCGAGGGCGACCCGGACGAGGTGGCGCTCGCCGACACCGTGGGCGTCGGCGTCCCCGTGCAGGTCGAGGAGCTGGCGGCGGTCGCGCTGGAGCAGGCGCCGGACGCGCGGCTGCGCTGGCACTTCCACGACACCCGGAGCACCGGCTACGCGAACGCGTGGGAGGCGGTGCGGATCGCGCTGGCCACCGGCCGGCCGACGGCGCTGGACGCCTCGGCCGGCGGGATCGGCGGCTGCCCGTTCGCCCCGGCCGCCACCGGCAACATCGCCACCGAGGACCTGGCGTACCTGCTGGAGCGCAGCGGGGTGCGCACCGGTCTGCGACCGGACGCCCTGCTGCCGCTGGGGGAGTGGCTGTCGGACCTGCTGGGGCACCGGGTGCCGGGCCAGCTCGGACGGGCCGGCTGGTTCCCGGCCGCGGTCGGCGCGGCTCACGACGGCGCGACCTCGACCGCGGAGGAGGGCGCCCCCGGCGCCGAGGTCAGGGCGTAGAGGTCGTAGACCAGCACCTGGCCTGTGCGGACGCCGCGCGCGACGCCCTGCACCCGGTTGAGCCAGGCGTACCGCTCGTCGCCGGTCTCGAAGGTGGGTGCGGTGAAGATGATCCCGCCCAGGCGCGGCTGGCGGTCGGCGCGGCCGCGGTAGGCGACGGCGACGTGGGCGCCGTCGTCGGTCACCATCAGCAGGCGCGCGTCGATGCCGACCGAGCCGTCGGGGTGCTCCACCAGCCAGTCGTGCGACATCAGGCCGTGCGCCGAGGCGTTGACGCGCTCGGACTCCCAGCGGCAGGTGTCGACCTCGCCCACGATCCGCAGGCCGCCCGGCGTCCACCCCACCTCGGTGTGCTGCCGGATGCCGATGGTCATCCGTCCGAGCGGCTCGAGCGCGATGACCGGGAGGGTCGTGGTCACTGCGGCTCGGCGACCGGACGGAGGAACTGCACGTGCGCCCGTAGGGCCAGCTCGCCGTCCGCCATGATCTCGCCGCGGACGCGCTGGTACTCCGCGTCGGCGTAGAACGCCGCCCAGGCGCGCTCACGGGCGTCGAGGTCGTCCCACTCGAGCACGTACGTGAGGGTGTTCGTGGTGCCCGCGATCACCTCCCAGGGCCCACCGACGAGCCGGAAGCCGTTGCGGGCGAACGCAGGTCGGCTGCAGTCGCGGACGTACAGCCGGGTGAGCTCCATCTTCCCCGGCGCGATCTCGTAGCGGCGGTGCTCGTACACGGGCATGGCGACCTCCTCGTCGTGGCGTCCGTCGTGTCCTGCCGGTGCAAGTTAGTGCACAATCACAGCCGGTTGACAAGAGGCGGCTGCGACCCGCACCTCGTCGCCGACGTGCTCCGGCGGGCGGCGCGGGTGGTGGTGCGGGCACGGTGGCGGGCGCCCGTCCCCGGCGCGAGAGTCGCGCTCGCGCAGCACGAATGGACGAGCGTTCCGCGGTCGTGACGACATCGTGACCCCCGATCGGGCCAGTGCGTCCAGGTTCGGCCGCGCTGGGTCTTGACCCAGGTGCGACCCACCCGTAGGTTCCGGGTTGCCTGTATACAATCAGGCGCCGACGCCGAGGCGTCATCCCGACACAGTCGTCGGTCCGTCCCCCGAGGACGGGCACGAGGAGAGGACCACCCGCCGTGCGCACCACGACCCTCCTGAGGACGGCGGCCCTGCTCGCCGTCCCGCTCCTGGCCCTGACGGCGTGCGGCGGGGACTCCACCGCCGGCGGCGACGGCGGGGACGGGGACACCTCCCCGATCAAGCTCGGCCTCATCTACAGCTCCGAGGGCCCGTTCGCGAACAACAGCGCCACCGCTCGTGCCGGCGCCCAGTACGCCGTCGAGCTGATCAACGCCGACGGCGGCGTCGAGGGCCGTGACCTCGAGCTGGTCGAGGTCGACGCCCGCAACGACCCGCAGAGCCTGACGACCACCGTGCCCCAGATGGTGAGCCGCGACGGCGTGTTCGCCATCCTCGCGCCGCCGGACAGCGCGGGGTGCGAGATCGCCTGCGCCGTCGCGGCCGAGCTCGAGACCCCGGCGATGAGCCCGGGCGCCGGACGCCCTGGCGTGCTCGAGCCGAGCCGGCCGTGGTCGTTCACCCTCGCCGCCCCCGACATCGCCGTCAGCACCCCGGTGCTCGAGGCGGTCATCGAGGAGCAGGGATTCGAGAAGGTCGCGATCATCTTCGACGAGGCCAACGCCACCACCAAGGCCCAGGTCGAGCTGTTCAACGGCGTGTTCGAGGCGACGGGCGTCGAGGTCGTCTCGGAGACGACCTACACCTCCGGCGACCCGAGCTTCACCTCGCAGGTGACCTCGATGGCCGCGGCGCAGCCCGACGCCATCGCGCTCGCCGCCGGTCCCGCCGACGCCGCTCGCATCGCCGTCGAGGTGCGGGCCCAGGGCCTGGACGCCGTGCTCATGGGCACCAGCTCGCTCCAGTCGGGCGGCACGGAGTACATCAGCGCCGCCGGGCCGGCCGCCGACGGCACGCTGTCGGCCGCGCAGTTCGACCCGACCAACCCGGAGGAGCCGGCGGCCACGCTGCTCGCCCAGGCGCGGGAGGACAACGACCTCGAGGTCGTGCCGCTCAACTTCGCCTACGCCTTCGACCTGGTGCACATGGTCGCCGAGTACATCACCGAGTCGGGCGCCACCCTCTCGGAGGAGACGCTCGCCGAGGACCGCCAGGGCCTGCTCGAGTACCTCGAGGGCGCGGCGTACGAGGGCATGTCGGGCACCGCCGAGTTCAACGACGACGGCACCGGCGCCCGGCCCGAGCTCAAGGCGGTCGTCGAGGACGGCCACTTCGTCATCACCCCGCTCGACGGCTGACCCACCACCCACGCCTCCCCGGAGGGACCTCGATGCTCCTGGACTCGACCACCACGCAGGTGGCCGCCGCGGACGTGCAGGACGTGTTCGTCCAGCGCGGCTGGAGCGACGGCCTGCCCGTGGTGCCGCCGACCCCGGAGCTGGTCTCGAGGTTCGTGGAGGCCGTGGGCCGGCAGCCGCGCGACGTGCTCGCGCGGCTGCCGGAGCAGGGGACGGACGTCACCGTCGAGAAGGTGGCCGTCAACGCCGTCATGGCGGGCTGCCGGGTCGAGTACGCCGACGTCGTGGTCGCGGCCGTGGTCGCGCTCGGCGACCCCGCCTACAACCTGCACAGCACGACGCTCAGCGGTGCCACGGCACCGCTCCTGGTCGCGAGCGGGCCGGTGGTGCAGCGGATCTCGCTCAACTCCCGGTTCAGCGTCTTCGGACCCGGCCACCACGCGAACGCCACGATCGGCCGCGCGGTCCGGCTCGTCCTGCAGAACGTGTGCGGCGGACGACCCGGCGTCGTCGACCAGGCGACGATGGGCCACCCCGGCAAGTACGGCTACTGCATCGCCGAGGACGCCGAGGCCAGCCCGTGGGAACCGGTGCACGTCGCGCGCGGCGTCGCAGCCGGGGAGAGCGCGGTGACGGTGTACGCCGGCGAGGCACCGATCATGGCGCGCAACGACTGGTCGTCCGACTGGGGACCCGTGCTCGACACCGTCGCCGACGCGATGAAGCCGTCGCACTTCACCGGGGGCGGGGTCTGCGTGGTCATGGGTCCGCTGCACGCGGCGGCGATGGCGAGCGGCGGGCTCAGCCGCGAGGACGTCGCGGTCGAGCTGCACGCCCGCGCCCGTCGGACGTCGGCCGAGCTGCGCCGGGCCGGCCGCCTGCACGGGCCGGTCGGTCCCGACGAGGAGACCACCGAGCACACCGTCGTCCCCGGTCCCGAGCACGTCCTGGTCGTCGTCGCCGGCGGCCACCTGTACGGCTACTCCGCCGTGGTGCCGTCGTGGATCGGCGGGCACGAGTCCCGCCCGGTCACGGTCGACCTGCGCCGCGCGACCGACCTGTACGCCCCGCCGCCCGAGGAGGAGCAGTGACCGCCACCGACCTGGAGCACGCGACGCTGACCGTGCTCGACCCGACCGCCGAGCGGGCCGGAACCGCGTCCGACCCGACGGGCCTGCCGCTGCCGTCCCTGCCCGGTACGCGGATCGCGTTCCTGGACAACGGCAAGTCCAACAGCGACGAGTTCCTGCGTCGCCTGGCCGCCCGGCTGGAGGCGCTCGGCGCCGTGCCGGTGCGGACGCTGCGCAAGCCCGGCGTGGGCAGCCTGGCGACGGGTGCGCAGCTCGACGAGCTGCTCAGCGACGTCGACGTCGTCGTCACCGGGGTGGGCGACTGCGCGGGCTGCTGCTCGTGCTCGGTGCAGGACGCCGTGCGGATCGAGCGACGGGGCACGCCCGCCGTGCTGGTGTGCACCCACGAGCTCGTCACGACCGGACGCATCTCGGCGCAGGCTGCCGGCGCTCCCGACTTCCCGTTCGCCGTGGTGCAGCACCCGGTGGCGTCGTGCACCTCCGAGGAGCTCGACGGCCGGGTCGCGGTGGCGCTCGAGCAGCTGCTCGCCCGGGTGGGCACCGCGTGAGCGGCGCCCTGGACGGCCGGGTCGCGGTCGTCACCGGCGGCGCGCAGGGACTCGGGCTCGGCTACGCCCGGCTGCTGCTCGACCAGGGCGCCGCGGTCGCGGTGGTCGACCGCGCCGAGGACGCGACCCGCGCCGCCGTCGAGCGGCTGGGCGCCGGCGCGCCGGGGCGCGTGCACGGCGTGGTCTGCGACGTCACCGACGCCGACGCGGTGGGCGACATGGCCGCCGAGGTCACCTCGGCGCTGGGTGCCCCCGGCGTCCTGGTGACCAACGCGGGCGGGGCGATCCTGCCGTCGGCGCCCACCGAGACGTTCGCGCTCGAGGGCCGCTGGGAGCGCGTCCTCGACGTCAACCTCACGGCCCAGTGGCGGTGCGCCACCGCGCTCGTGCCCGCGATGCGGCAGGCCGGCTACGGCAAGGTCGTCATGGTCTCCTCGACGATGGTCGGCAAGGGCTGGCCGCTCGGCCTGTCGGCCTACACGGCCGCCAAGGCGGGCGTCATCGGGTTGGTGCGCGCCCTCGCCCGCGAGTGGGGGCCGGACGGCGTCCGCGTCAACGGCGTCGCGCCGGGCTACGTCCCGGTCGACACGCCCAAGGAGGTGCATCGCTCGGACGCCGAGCCCGCCCTGCGGGCGAGGATCGCGGCCGACCAGTGCGTCCCGGTGACCCTCACCCCCGACGACCTCGCGGGCCCCGTCGCCTTCCTCGCCGGCCCCGCCTCCGACGGCGTCACCGGCCAGGTGCTGGCCGTCGACAACGGCTGGACGTACGGGACATGAGACCGTCCACGACCCCCCACCCGCCCCGACCCCGCGAGGAGGCTCCGCAGCCGTGCTGATGCAACAGCTCGTCAACGGATTGCTGCTCGGTACGACCTTCGCCCTGATCGCCCTCAGCTTCAACCTCATCGTGGGGGCGCTCGACCGCCTCAACTTCGCGCTCGGCGAGACCGCCATGGTGAGCGCGATGGTCGCGACGCTGCTCGTGACGACCGCCGCGATGCCGTTCCCCGTCGCGTTCCTGGTCGCGCTGCTGCTCGGCGCGGCGATCTCCGTCGTCACCTACGTCGTGTCGTTCCGCTACGTGAGCGACAAGTACCCGACGGCGCCGATCCTGTCGAGCCTCGGCGTGGGGCTGGTGATCACGTCGGTCGTGACGAGGTTGTTCGGCAGCGACCAGCGACGGGTGCCCACCGTGCTCGAGGGTGTCAACGTCCAGCTCGGGCCGGTGCGCGTCGTCGGCGACCAGCTGATCATCCTCGGCGTCGCGGTCGCGCTGACCGCGCTGCTCTACCTGTTCCTGAACCGCACCACCTGGGGCACGGCGATCCGCGGCGTCTCCGACGACGCGTCGACCTCCGGCCTGCTCGGCGTGCCGGTGCAGCGGGTGGTGCTCATGACCTTCCTGCTGGCCGGCGCGCTGGCCGGGGCGTCCGGGCTCCTCACCGGCCTGGCGTTCCACACGGTGAGCCCGTTCTCGGGCTTCGAGACCACGCTGACGGCGCTGATCGTGGTGGTGCTCGGTGGTCTCGGCAACATCAACGGCGGCGTCGTCGCGGCGCTGGCGATCGGCGTGATCGAGACGCTCACCGTGGCGTACGTGTCCGCCACCGCCCGCGACCTGCTGGTGTTCGTCCTCGTCGGCATCGTGCTCGTCGTGCGGCCGCAGGGCATCTTCAGCCGCTCCGCACCCGTGGCGGCGCGGGTATGAGCGCCTACACCGAGGCCGTCACCGTCGAGGTCGGCATCGCGATCCTCCTGGCTCTGGGCTTCTGGATCACCGCGGCCACCGGCAAGATCTCCTTCGGGCACGCCGCCTTCATGGGCATCGGCGCGTACACCGCCTCGATCATGACGGTGAAGCTCGACCTGCCGCTCCCGCTGGCGATGCTGGGGGCCGGACTCGTGGCGGCGGTCTTCGGGGCGTTCATCGGCTGGATCGCGCTGCGGCTCAGCATGCTCTACCTGGCGATCATCACGTTCGCGTTCGCCGAGGTCGTGCGCATCCTGTTCGACAGCTGGAGCTACGTCGGCGGGGCGAGCGGGTTGTTCGGCATGAAGGGCACCACGGTGCCCCTGGTGGCGGTCTGCATCGTGCTGGTGCTGGGCTACCTGCTGCTGCTGACCCGCTCGCGCAAGGGCCTGGCGTACGAGGCGATCCGCGAGGACGAGCAGGCCGCCAAGGCCTGCGGCCTGGGCGTCACGATCATCTCGGTCGAGGCGTTCGCGGTGTCCGCGTTCATCACCGGTGTGGCTGGCGCGCTCTCGGCGCACGAGACGCTCATCATCACGCCCGCGCTGTTCGGCGCCGCGCAGTCGCTGCTGATCATCCTGTTCGTGGTGCTCGGGGGGGTGCAGTACTTCTGGGGCGCGATCGCCGGCGCGGTGCTGCTCACGATGCTGCCGATCTGGTTCCAGTTCCTCGAGCAGTACTACCAGATCACCTACGGCCTGCTCTTCGTCGTGCTGATGATCGTGCGGCCGCAGGGGATCATCGGCCGCGGCACCGACAGACGATGGCGGCTCGACGTCCTCACCAGGGCGTTGCAGGGTCGACGGACGGAGGCCGGAGGTGCCTGACATCCAGCTGCGCGCCACGGGCGTGGGCAAGAACTTCCAGGGCGTCGTCGCCCTCGACGACGTGAGCGTCGCGGTCGAGCGCGGCACGGTGCACGGCGTCGTCGGGCCGAACGGCGCTGGCAAGTCGACGCTCCTCAACATCATGTCGGGGTTCGTCGCCCCGACCGAGGGCACCGTCGAGGTCGACGGTCGCGACGTGACCCGGCTCGCCGCGCACCGGCGGGTGCCGCTCGGGCTCACCCGCACGTTCCAGAACCTGCGCCTGTTCGGCGGCCTCACCGTGCGCGAGAACGTGCTGCTCGGTCAGCACGCCCACGCGCGAACGGGTTTCTCGTCCCTCTGGCCGGTGCGGACAGCCGGAGAGCGCGAGCTGCGGGCCGAGGCCGACCACGTCCTCGAGCTGCTCGGCCTCGCCGACCTCGCCAAGCGGCGTGCCGCGACGCTGCCCTACGGGCTGCAGAAGCAGCTCGAGATCGCCCGCGCGGTGGCGGCCAAGCCCAAGCTCCTCCTCATGGACGAGCCCGCGGCCGGCATGACGGCCGCCGAGCGGCGCGAGCTCGTCCCCCGCATCCGCGCGCTGCAGGCGGAGGGCGTGACGATGGTGGTGGTGGAGCACGACATGGAGGTGATCTCCCGGGTGTGCGACACGGTCACGGTGCTCAACTTCGGTCGGGTCCTCGTCGAGGGGACGCCCGAGGAGGCGCTCAGCAGCGACGACGTGAGGACGGCCTACCTTGGCAGCTGACCCGACCGCGACCTCCCCGGGCCTCCGCAAGGAGGTGGGCGACCGACGCCCCCCCGCCCTGGAGGTGCGCGGGCTCACGGCCGGTTACGGCCGCATCACCGGCATCGACGGCGTCGACCTCGTCGTGCAGCAGGGCGAGATGGTGGCCCTCCTCGGTGCGAACGGCGCTGGGAAGAGCACCTTCCTGCGCGCCGTCTCGGGGATGATCAAGCCCTGGCAGGGCTCGGTGCTGCTCGAGGACCAGGACGTCACCGGGCGCTCGTCGGACCGGCTGGTCAAGGCCGGCCTGGCGCACGTGCCCGAGGGCCGCCGCATCCTCGCCTCGCTGACGGTCGAGGAGAACCTGCGGCTCGGCGCGTTCAGCCGGCGTCGCGCAGGCACCGTCGAGGAGGACCTCGAGGGCGTGCTGACCCGGTTCGAGCGGTTGCGCGACAGGCGGGCCCAGAAGGCGGGGACGCTGTCGGGCGGCGAGCAGCAGATGCTGGCCATCGGGCGCGCCCTGATGTCGCGGCCGCGCGTCCTGCTGCTCGACGAGCCGTCGCTCGGTCTGTCGCCCCGCCTGGTGGGCGAGGTGTTCGAGCTGGTGCGGGGTCTCGCGGCCGAGGGCCTCACCGTGTGCCTGGTGGAGCAGAACGTCAAGCAGGCGCTGTCGTCGGCCGACCGCGCGTACGTGCTGACGGCCGGGACGATCACGGCGCAGGGCAGCGCGGCCGAGCTGCTCGCCTCGCCCGAGGTCGTCGAGAGCTACCTCGGCGGCCGGAAGGGGACGACGTGACCGGCGCCTGGGACAGGACCTCGAGCCGCGTGTCGGCGACGACGACCGGCAGCCGCTTCGTGGGCAAGGTGGCCGTGGTCACCGGTGCCGGCTCGGGCATCGGGCGCGAGACCGCGCTGGCGTTCGCCCGCGAGGGCGCCTCGGTGGTCGCGGCCGACATCGACCTCGACGGCGCGCAGGTCACCGCCGCGCAGGCCGACGGGCTCGCCGGCACCGTGCACGCGCTGCGCACCGACGTCGCCGACCCCGGGTCGGTCGAGGCGATGGTGGCGTACGCCGTCGACACGTTCGGGCGGCTCGACGTCCTGCACAACAACGCCTACTGGTCGCCGATCGGCGTCGACGTCGTCGACACCACGATCGAGCAGTGGGACCGCGCGATCGCCGTCACCCTCACCGGCCCGTTCCTCGGTTGCAAGTACGCCATCCCGGCGATGCTCGCCTCGGGCGGGGGGTCGATCGTCAACACCGCCTCCGTCGCGGGCATCCTGTCGTCGCCGGCCTTCGCGGCCTACGTCGCCGCGAAGGGCGGGGTGCTGGCGCTCACCCGCTCGGTGGCGCTCGACTACGGCACCCGCGGGATCCGCTGCAACTCGATCGCGCCCGGCCTGGTCGACACACCCACGCTCGACCCGGTCAAGGCCGACCCCGACCGGCTCGCGCTCGTCGAGAGCAAGCTCGTCATGGGCCGGGTCGGCCAGCCGGTCGACATCGCGAACGCCGTGCTGTTCCTCGCCAGCGACGAGTCGGCGTTCGTGACCGGGTCGTGCCTGGTGGTCGACGGCGGACGGCTCCTCGCATGAGCGTCCCGCTGCACGAGCACTTCTCGGACGTCGAGTGCGTACCGGGCACGTCGCACGTGACCGGGCCGGTCGAGCGGTTCGCCCTCGTCAACGTGATGGCGCTCGGCGGTGACCCCGACCGCCCGACCCACGTCCCGGTCGAGCTGGCCCGGCTCGGACCCGTCGTGGTGTGGGAGTCCACCGGCTCGTCGGCGGCGCTGCCGTTCTGGAACACCAACTCCGAGGCGGACGCCTGGTTGCTGCTGGTGCACGGCGCCGTGCGGATCGAGTTCAAGGAGCCCGAGACCGACGTCTCGTACGGCTACCAGGACTGCCGCACCGGGGACCTGTTCCGGCTGCCGAAGGGCATCGCCCACCGGACGCTCTCCGGCGACGGCAGGCGACGGGTCAGCCTGGAGCTCCTCCTGCAGGAGTCCGAGCCGCACCCGAGCCGCGGTCCGGTCCCGCCGGACCCGTCCGGCCGGGTGGGCGGGTTCTCCTTCGAGGTGCCGGACGGCGAGGGCGACGTCGTCGTGCGGACCCCGCTCGGCGAGCACCTCGAGGACCGGCACTTCTTCACCCGGGCGGTGCGGGCGCTGGTGGCCCACGAGCTGCACCTGTTCCACAACGAGCTGTTGGGAGGCCTGGTGGTCGACGACCACGGTGACACGGTGACGCTGAAGGCGCACGGGTACGCCGAGGAGCTCGACGGCCGCGCGGTGCAGGCCGTCCTGGCCGGGCTGCTCGATCGGCTCGGGGAGCCGCAGCCGTGAGCGCCGAGGTCGCACCCGAGGTGCTGGACGCGATCCGCGACGGCATGGTGCCCGCGCACGTCTACAACGACCGTGCGGTCTTCGAGGCCGAGCGCGACCGGCTGTTCTCGCGCGCGTGGGTCTTCGTCGCGCACGTGTCGGAGATCGCCCAGCCGGGCGACTACGTGGTCCGGCGGGTGCTCGACGACTCGTTCATCGTCGCGCGCGACGAGCAGGGCGAGGTGGCAGCCCACTTCAACATGTGCCTGCACCGCGGCATGCAGGTGTGCCGGGCCGAGGTGGGCAACGCCTCGCACTTCCGGTGCCCCTACCACGGCTGGTCGTACCGCAACGACGGGCGGCTCGTCGGGCTGCCGTTCCACCGTGACGCCTACGGCGGCGAGGAGGGGTTCGCGCGCAAGGAGCAGCGGCTGCTGCCGGCGCCGCGGCTCGAGACGTACAACGGGCTGGTCTTCCTCAGCCTCGACCACGACGCCCCGCCGCTGCGGGAGTGGTTGGGCGACTTCGCGTTCTACCTCGACTACTACACGAACCAGTCGCCGTCGGGCATCGAGCTGCGCGGTCCGCAGCGGTGGCGGATCAAGGCCAACTGGAAGATCGGGGCCGAGAACTTCGCCGGCGACATGTACCACACGCCGCACACCCACACCTCGGTCGTCGAGATCGGGCTGTTCCGCGAGCCCAAGGCCGAGAAGCGCAAGGACGGCGCCACCTACTGGGCCGGCAACGGTGGCGGCACCACCTACAAGCTGCCGCCCGGCGATCTGCGTTCGCGCCTGGCCTACGTCGGCTACCCGGCGGAGATGGTCGACCGGATGGTCGAGCGGTGGAGCGAGCAGCAGCTGCGGGTCATCGGCGACGACGGCTTCATGATCAGCGCCGCGACGCTCTACCCGAACCTGTCGTTCGTGCACAACTGGCCGAAGGTGGCCGACGGCGACGACGTGCTGCCGTTCATCTCGCTGCGCCAGTGGCAACCGGTGAGCGAGGACGAGACCGAGGTGCTCTCGTGGTTCGCGGTCGACGCGGAGGCGCCGGAGGAGTTCAAGGCGCTGTCGTACAAGGCGTACCTGATGTGTTTCGGGTCGAGCGGCATGTTCGAGCAGGACGACGTCGAGAACTGGGTGTCGCTCACCGCGACCGCGAAGGGCTCGATGGCGCGGCGGCTGCAGCTGAACAGCCGGATGGGGCTGCTGCCCGACGGCAGCGACCTGCACGCGGCGCTGCCGCCCGACCAGTTCGCGGGTCCCGGTGCCGCGCGGGTGGGGTACGACGAGCACAACCAGCGCGAGCTGCTGCGGCGCTGGGCCGACGACCTCGCCCGCCCACCGCTGCGCACGCTCCCGGGTGGTGGTCCGGCGTGAGCACGCACTCGGAGCGGTCGGTGCTGGGCGGCAGCGCCTCGCGTGCCGCTCGGACCGGGAGCACGCTGGCCTTCGACGACCCGCGGCACCTGGCGGCGCACCGGTGGCTGGTCGACGAGGTGTGGCTGCTCGACGCGCAGCGCTACGAGGAGTGGCTCGACCTGCTGGCCGACGACATCCACTACCTGGCTCCGGTGCGCGTGACCACGGCCCTGGGAGCGGGTTTCGACACGGCACCGGGGATGGCGCACTTCGACGAGGACAAGTACTCGCTGTCGCGGCGGGTCGCGCGGTTCGCGACCGAGCACGCCTGGACCGAGGACCCCCCGAGCCGGCTGCGCCACCACCTCTCGGGCGTGCGCACGTTCGAGACCGACCAGCCCGACCACCTGGTGGTCGACTCGGCGGTGCTGATGTTCCGCAGCCGGGGCGACGTGCGCGAGCCCGACCTGGTGTCGGTGGGACGGGAGGACCTGCTGCGCAGGGAGGGCGACGGCTGGCTGCTCGCCCGGCGCACCATCTCGTTCGACGAGTCGGTGCTGCGGATGCAGAACCTCGCGGTGTTCCTGTGACCGCGGCCCGTCCGGACGAGGGTGCCGAGATCGTCGTGGCGAACGAGTTCAGCGAGGTGCGGGTGCGGCGCGTCGACACCCGCAACGGGGCACGGCTCCTCGTCGAGTCCCCCCGCACCGGGCAGTGGGTGGCGCTGTGCCCGTTGGAGCTCGAGGCGCTGACCTGGCAGGGCCCCGCGACCTTCTCGGCGATGATCGGCAACCCGAACGCCCCGCTCGTCCCGGAACCACCTGCGCGGCAGGACGACGCGGAGGAGCCGACGTCGTGACCGGCTGGCTCGAGGGTCGCCGGGCGCTGGTCGTCGGCGCCGGTTCGGGCATCGGGCGCGCGGTGGTCGACGCCTACCTCGCCGAGGGCGCGCAGGTCGCGGCGCTCGAGGTCGACCCCGGCAAGGCGCGCGACCTCGCCGCCGCGCTCCCGCACGTCGTGGTGACCACCGGCGACGCGAGGGACAGCGAGGTCGACGACCGCGCGGTGGCCGCCGCGGTCGGCGCGATGGGCGGTCTCGACGTCCTCGTCGTCTGCGTCGGCGTCTTCGACTGGTACCGCAGCCTGGAGGAGATCGAGCCCGACGTGCTGCCCGCGGCCTTCGACGACGTCATGGGCGTGAACGTGCTGGCGCCGCTGCAGGTGGTGCGCTCGGCGCTGCCGGCCCTGCGAGCCTCGGAGCACCCGGTCGTGCTGCTCACCGAGTCGACGTCCGCGTACCACCCCGGTCGCGGTGGCGTGCTCTACGTGGCGTCGAAGTTCGCGGTGCGCGGGATCGCCACCGCCCTGGCGCACGACCTCGCCCCGCAGGTGCGGGTCAACTCGGTGGCGCCCGGGGGCACCACCGGCACCGACCTGCGCGGCGTCCCGAGCCTGAGGACCCAGGACCGCAGCCTCGGCGCCGAGCCCCGGCGCGCAGACGACCTCGCGGCCCGCACGCACCTGCAGGTCGCGCTCTCGCCGCAGGACCACGCCTGGGCGTACGTGTGGCTCGGCAGCGAGCGGTCCCGCGGGGTGACGGCGGGCGTGGTGCACAGCGACGGTGGCGTCGCGGTCGCTGCACCGAGGAAACGCTCGTGACAGGCGGTCTCGTCGCGGAGCGCAGCCTGGTGAGCGACGCCTGCCGGGTGCTCGCCGCACGGGGTCTCGCCGACGGGTTCCTCGGGCACGTGTCGCTCCGGGTCGACGAGCGCACGCTGCTGGTGCGCTGCCGGGGCCCGCACGAGCGGGGTCTCGCGTGGACCACGGCGCGCGACGTGCGCCACGTCGACCTCGACGGCGCCCCCGCCGGACCGGGCGAGCTCGACGGCTGGGCCGTCCCGAACGAGCTGCCGCTGCACACCGAGGTGCTCCGGGCGCGGCCCGACGTGCACGCGGTGGTGCACGCGCACCCGCCGCAGGTGGTCGCCGCCGACCTCGCGGGCATCGCGCTGCGTCCCGTCGTCGGCGCCTACGACATCCCCGCCGCGCACCTGGCGGCCGGCGGCGTCCCGGTGCACCCACGTGGCGTGCTGGTGAGCACCCCGGCGCTCGGACGGGAGGTCGTCGGGTCGCTCGACGGGCGTCCCGTGGGGGTGCTGCGCGCGCACGGCCTGGTCGCGACCGGCGCGAGCGTGCAGGAGGCGGTGCTGCGCGCGGTCGCGGTCGACCGGCTGGCCGCGCTGTCCCTCGCGGTGGTCACCGCCGGCGGGACCCTGTCCGACCTGCCGGCCCACAACCTCGCCCTCCTGCCCGACCTCGGGCCCGGCTTCACGGAGGGCGTGGCGTGGCGGCACGAGCTCGCACGGCTCGGGTCGCACCCCGACGAGGAGGGGTCGCGGTGACGGGGGAGAGCCTCCGACCGTCGTCCCAGGCCGAGGTGTCGGCCGAGATGGACGCGATCGCAGTCGATCTCGACGCCCGGACGCACCCGCGGCTCGACTACCCGCCGTACCGCTCGACGGCGCTCCGGCACCCCACGACGGACCCGCAGCAGGCCGATCCCGAGGGCGTCGAGCTCTGGGCGCCGTGCTTCGGCCACAGCGAGGTCGATCCCGTCGAGGCCGACCTCACGGCGCAGCGCGCCGGGGAGCCGGTGGGGGAGCGGATGGTGGTGACCGGACGCGTCGTCGACGGTGCCGGTCGTCCTGTCCGCGGGCAGCTCGTCGAGGTCTGGCAGGCGAACGCCGCCGGGCGCTACGTGCACCAGCACGACCAGCACGCCGCCCCGCTCGACCCGTGGTTCACCGGCACCGGACGCTGCCTCACCGACGACGACGGGTGGTACCGGTTCACCACCGTCAGGCCGGGGCCGTACCCCTGGCGCAACCACCGGGACGCGTGGCGTCCGGCGCACATCCACTTCAGCCTGTTCGGGACCGACTTCACCCAGCGGCTCGTCACGCAGATGTACTTCCCCGGTGACCCGCTGCTGGCGCTCGACCCGGTCGCGAGGTCCGTGCCCGACGCGGCGCGCGCGAGGCTGGTGGCGACGTACGACCCCCGCGTCGGTGTGCCCGAGCTGGCCACCGGGTACCGGTGGGACGTCGTGCTGGACGGAGCGACCCGCACGCCGGTGGAGCCGTCGTGACCGCGCCCACGCCCGGCCAGACCGTCGGGCCGTTCTTCCACGGGGCGCTGGTGCTCCCCGAGGGCCACCTGCTGGTGCCTGCCGGCGCACCGGGCGCGGTGCTGCTGCACGGTCGCGTGCTCGACGGCATCGGGGATCCCGTGCCCGACGCGCTGCTCGAGCTGTGGCAGGCCGACCGCGCCGGCGCCGTCCCCCGCGCGAGCGGGTCGCTGCGCCGCGACGGCCGCACCTTCACCGGCTTCGGCCGGTGCGCCACCGACGGCGACGGGCGCTACGCGTTCACCACGGTCGTCCCCGGCGCCGTCGACGACGCCCTGCCGTTCTTCGCCCTCACCCTGTTCGCGCGGGGTCTGCTGCACCGGCTGCGCACCCGCGCCTACCCACCGCTCGCCGCGGGTGCCACCGACGGCGTCCTGACGGCGGCCGGTGCCCGGGCGCGCACGCTGGTGTGCGTCGCGGACGACCAGGGTCTGCGGTTCGACGTGCACCTGCAGGGACCGGACGAGACCGTCTTCCTCGGGCACGGAGGAGACTGAGGTCGTGGCCTCCCCGTACTGGCCCGGCGACGAGCGCGCCGGGGACCTGTTCACCGCCGCCGCCCTCGTGGGGGCGATGGTGGCCGTCGAGTCCGCCTGGGCCGGCGTCGACCTGGTGCTCCCCGACGTCGCGCTGGACGCCGAGGACGGGGGGAACCCGGTCGTGCCGCTCGTCGACGCGCTGCGCGCCGCCAACCCGGGGGTGGTCGGGCTGCACCACGGGCTGACGAGCCAGGACGTGCTGGACACCGCCCTGGTGCTGCTGCTGCGCGAGGCCGTGCGCTCGGTGCGCACGCACCTGGTCGGCGCCGTCGCGGCGGTGGACCGGCTGGTGGAGGCGCACGGTGGCACGGCCATGACGGGACGGACGCTGACGCAGTGGGCGCTCCCGATCACGTTCGGGCACAAGGCCGGTGCGTGGCGTGCGGCCCTCGAGGCCGCGGACGGGGGCCTGGCCGGCCTGCGGTTCCCGGCGCAGTCCGGCGGTCCGGTCGGCACGGGCCGCGCCGGCGACCTGGCGGCGAGGCTCGGGCTCGACGACGCGCCGTCGTGGCACACCGTGCGGTTCCCGGTCACCCGCGCGGGGGACGCGCTGGTCGAGGTCACCGACGCCTGCGGACGGGTGGCGCGCGACGTGCTCGAGCTGTCGCGCCCCGAGGTCGGCGAGCTCTCCGAGGCGGTCGGGGGACGCTCGTCGTCCATGCCGCACAAGGCGAACCCGGTGCTGTCGGTGCTGGTGCGGCGCGCGGCGCTGACGACGCCGCAGCTCGCGGCGACCCTGCACCTGGCCGCGGCGGAGCAGGTCGACGAGCGCGCCGACGGCGCGTGGCACGCCGAGTGGGACACCCTGCGGCTGCTGGCACGTCGCACCGCCGTCGCGGCGTCGCAGACCGCGGAGCTGCTCGCCGGCCTGCGGGTGCACCCCGACCGGATGGCGGAGCACCTCGCCGCGGCGGAGCGGACCCGGTGACCACGCTCGTGCTCGGGCCGTCGCTGGGCACCTCGGCGGCGACGTGCTGGGGACCCGTCCTGCCGCTGCTGCCGGAGGACGTCGACGTCGTGGCGTACGACCTGCCCGGCCACGGCACCGACGCGGGCACGGTGGTGACCGACCTGTCGGCGAGCGAGCTCGCCCGCCGGGTGCTCGACGGCGTCGACGGACCGTTCGTCTACGCCGGCGTCTCCGTCGGCGGTGCCGTCGGGCTGCAGCTGCTGCTGGACGCACCCGACCGCGTGCGGGGGGCCGTGCTCTGCTGCACCGGTGCGCGTATCGGCGACGCCCGGACGTGGGACGAGCGCGTCGCGCAGGTGCGGGCGGGTGGCACGGGGTCGCTGGTGGCCGCGACGGCTGGACGGTGGTTCGCACCCGGTGCGCTCCAGCGCGACCCCGTCGGCACGGCGGCCCTGCTGGACGCGTTGCGCGCCACCGACGACGACGGCTACGTCGCCGTCTGCGGCCTGCTGCGCTCGTTCGACGTCCGGGAGCGGCTGGGGGAGATCACCGCACCGGTCGTCGCGGTCGCGGGTGCGCACGACCGCGTCTGCCCGCCCGAGTCGCTGGAGGAGATCGCGCTCGGTGTGCGCGACGGCCGGCTCGTGGTGCTCGACGACGTCGCGCACCAGGCCCCGGTGGAGGCACCGCAGGCGGTGGCGGGGCTGCTGCGGCAGCTGCTGGAGGAGGCAGCGTGAGCAGGTACGACGACGGCATGCGGGTGCGCCGGCAGGTGCTCGGTGACGAGCACGTCGACCGCGCCACGGCGGCGGCGACGGGACCGGACGTCGACTTCCAGCGCTTTGTCACCGAGACCGCCTGGGGGAGCGTGTGGACCCGGCCGGGACTGGACCACCGCACCCGGTCGCTCGTCACGATCACGGCACTGGTCGCGGGCGGGCACCACGACGAGCTCGTGCTGCACCTGCGCGCCGCCCGCCGGCTCGGGGTCCCGGACGCCGAGGTGGCCGAGGTGCTGCTGCAGACCGCGGTCTACTGCGGCGTGCCGGCGGCGAACACGGCGTTCCGGCTGGCCCGCGAGGTGTGGGCCGAGCCGGCGCCCGAGACCCCCTGAGCCCTGGGGGTGCGGGTGCTCACCGCGGGCGTCCGCCGAGACCGAGGGCGGACCGCCGTGCCAGCACCGGGTCGGCGGCGTCGCGGGTGCCGACCACCCAGCCCTCGCCCGGCTGCGGCGCGTCCGCCGGCACGTCCTGCATCCCCACCTTGTCGTGGACGACCGCCCGGCGGGCGATGAGCCACGCCCCGTCGCGGCGCTCGAACTCGTCGAGGTAGCGCGCGAACGCGAGCATGTCGGTGTCGCCGCCTGCTCCGCGGTCGCGGCCGCCGGCCATGGCGGCGACGACCTCGCGTCCCTCGGGCGTGGCGGCGGAGTAGCGCTGCGCCGCGATGCAGTACGTCTCGACGAGTGCGTGGTCGTCGTCGACGAACTCGATCGTCATGTTGGTGCACAGGTGCATCGACATCGAGATCGTGCGGTGCCGCTGCTGGATCCACGCGACCAGGCCGTCGACACCGCCCTCGTACTGGCCGTGGCTGTCGGTGGCGTCGGGGTGGAACGCGCTGCGCACCAGGTCGACGTCGCGCCGGTCGACGCCGCGGCACCACCGCAGCATCGTGTCGTTGATCGCGGCGCGGTCGGCGAGCCGCTGCGGCGAGTAGTCGCCGGTCGTCACGGGAGCTCCTCGGTCCCGACGTCGAACGACGCGAGCACCTCGTAGTGGTGCTGCTCGCGCGGGCGCGTGACACCGAGCAGCTGCTCGATCGCGACGCTGTTGGTCACGTGCTGGTCGCTCACCTCGGCGGCCAGCATCGTCTCGCGGTCCGGCCAGACCGTGAACGAGTAGAGCACCGACCGGTCCTGCGGCAGGAGGAAGGCGAGCGCCCGGATGCCGTCACGGCTGCGGGCGCGCGGGATCACCTCGGTGCGCAGGAGCTCGGTCAGCTCGGTGACCTGCTCGTCGGTGGGCGGTGTGTCGAGGTGTCGCGTGGTGGTGATGAGGTGCACGTCGCTCCCAGGGTCGTGGACGGTCACGCGCGGTCATCCGTATACAACCAGAACGGCTCGAGCAGATGGAATGATCAGGGAGAGGGGTTTTCACGCAACGCCAACTCATGTTTGTATGCCGAAGGTGCTGACATCGACGTCGGCGACACCGCTGGAGGAGGCCACCGTGCTCGTCCGACCCGTCGCTCCCGAGGACCTGACGCCGGCGCTGCGCGAGCAGTGGGAGCCGGCCTCACCCGGGGGCCGCACCTTCGTCGAGGTGATGGCCCAGGCACCCGACCACGCCGAGCGGCTGTTCGCGTACTACAACGCGATCCGGTACGGGACGGTGCTCGGGCACCGGACGTGCGAGCTGCTGCGGCTCGCGATCGCGCGGACCACGAGGTGCCCGAACTGCCTGGCCGGACGCTCTGCGGCGGCGTTCGAGGAGGGCCTGACCGAGACCGAGGCCGTCGGGGTCTCGGAGGGCAGGACGGCCGGTCTCGACGAGCGCGACCGCGCGATCGTGGAGTTCGCGTACGCGTTCGGGAGCGACCACTTCTCGATCGGGCAGCCGCACCTGGACGCGCTCCACGCCCACCTCGACGAGCGCGGCGTGGTGGAGGTGGCGATGCTCTGCGCCCAGTTCCTCGGCTTCGGCCGGGTCGCGATGGTGCTGCAGCTGGAGGACCCCGTGTGCGTCCTGCCCGGGGCGTCCCTCGCGGCCGAGGCCGACGCCGCGCGCTGACCGCGGGTCGGACGCCGGCGTCCAGCACGTGGACCGGTCGTCGCTCGGGCTTGGGTCCGGGCCCGTTCGTGCCGACACACCGAGGGACAGGAGAGTCGACCGGCAGGAGACGTCGCGTGCGGAGCGGGAAGCGGGCGGGCAGGAGCGAGGTGCTGGTGCTCGCCGCGGCCTGCGCCGGGGCGGGTCTGGTGACCCTCGGCACCGTCGTCGTCCCGTTCAGCGACACCGCCCCCACCGGGCTCGGTCTCGCGCTGGCCGCGCTCGCCCTGCTCATCGCGTCCGGCCTGGTGGTCGCCCGCCGGCGCCTGCCGGTCGCGGTGCTGCACGCCGTGGTCGGGATCGCCTCGACGGCGGTGACGGTGTGCGTCGCGACCTCGACGACGGCCGCAGGCCCCGGGGTGACGGCCTCCAGCTACTTCTGGGTCGCGCTCTACGCGGCCTTCTACTTCCGCCGCGCCGCGCTCGCGGTGCACCTGGGGCTGGTGGCGGCCGGGTTCGCCGCGGGGCTCGTGCTGAGCGACGCGCCGTCGGCGTTCCAGACCTGGTGGTTCGTCACGGTCGCGCTGGCGGCCGTCGCCGGCACGGTGCACGCGCTCGTGGAGCGCCTGCGCCGCTCGGCCACCCACGACCCGCTCACGGGCCTGCTGACCCGGGCCGCCTTCCGGCAGCGGGCCGAGGCCGAGATGAGCCGTGCGTCGCGACGGGGCGAGGCGCTGAGCCTCACCGTCATCGACCTCGACGACTTCAAGGCCGTCAACGACACCTTCGGCCACGCCCGCGGCGACGACCTGCTCACTGCGACCGCGCGGACCTGGGGCCGGGTCGTCCGGCCGTCCGACGTGCTCGGCCGCCAGGGCGGCGACGAGTTCGTCCTGCTGCTCCCGGCGACCACGGCCGTCGAGGCCGCCTCGGTCCTCGACCGGATGCGTGCGGCCGATCCGGAGGGACGCTGGAGCGCGGGCACCGCCGAGTGGGAGGGCGAGTCCTTCGACGAGTGGCTCGCCCACGCCGACCGGCGCCTGTACGTCGACAAGAGCCTGAGCCGGACGGCACGCGAGACCTCGCGGCGCGAGGAGATGCTCGGCCTGCGCTGACCGACGGTGCATCCGGACGGGCTGCATCCGGACGGCGGGATCGGGACGACATGGGGGACAGCGGTGGCCACCCCGGCCGCCGGGAACGTCCGTCCCCGAGGGAGTCCCAGCATGCAGACCACCCGCGTCCTCGCGACGCTCGCCACGACCGCGGCCGTCGGTGCGCTCGCCCTGCCCGCGTCCGCCTCCACCACGGGCAACGCCACCGTCTCGGTGCTGCACGCCGTGCCCGGCCTCACCGTCGACGTGTACGCGAACGGGGAGGAGCTGATCCCCGACTTCACCCCCGGCACGCTCACCGACCCGCTCCAGCTGCCCGCCGGCACCTACGACCTGGCGGTGTTCGAGGCCGGCGCCGACCCGGCGACGGCGACCCCCGCGATCGAGCTCGCCGACGCGACCGTGCCCGCCGGCGCGAACGTCACCGTCGTCGCCCACCTCGGCGAGACGGGTACCCCGACCCTGACGCCGTTCGTCAACGACGTGTCGGCCCTGGACGCCGGCAAGGCGCGCCTCACGGTGCGGCACACCGCCGCGGCGCCGGCGGTCGACGTCCGCGCCGGTGGCACGCCGGTCGTCGACGGGCTGACGAACCCGGACGAGGAGACCCTCGTGCTCGACGCGGGCACCGTGAGCGCCGACGTCGTCCTCGCGGGCACCAGCACGGTGGCGATCGGCCCGGCGGACCTGAACCTGGCCGAGGGCACCGCGACCTTCGTGTACGCCTGGGGGAGCGCCGAGGCCGGCAACCTGGCGCTCGCGGTGCAGACGATCGACGGGCTGCACTCGTCGCCGTCCGGCGTCCCGTCGGGTGAGGTCGCGCCGAACGCCTCGCTGCTCGCGGGTGCGGCCGCCCTCGGCCTGCTGCTCGTCGGCGGGGTCGCCGTCGCCCGTCGCCAGCGGGCCTGAGACCGAGTCGGACGCGCGCGGAGGACCAGGACGATGGAGCAGGCAGGCGCCGCAGGACGCCGCAGGGCAGCCGTGGGCGTCTGCCTGCTCCTCGCCGCGGTGGCGGCGGTGGCCGCCGTGGTCCTCTGGCCCGACGCACCAGCGCGTGACGCCGGACCGCCTGTGTCTGAGGTGCTCTCGTCGTCACCCACCTCGCCGGCGACGTCGTCCGCCGCCCCGACGATCTCGGCGTCCGCTCCGACCGGCCCGGGGCGCACCACGGCGACGGTGCCGGTCGTCCGGTCCGACCCGCCGGCGTCGCTGGCCGTCCCGTCGCTCGGGGTCGACGCCGAGGTCGTGGCGGTCGGCACCAGGGACGACGGCGCGATCGAGATCCCGCGGGACGGCGCGACGATCGGGTGGTACCGCTGGGGTCCGGAGGCCGGCGCCGCGCAGGGCAACACGGTGCTGTCCGGCCACGTCAGCACGCGAGCCGGTGGTCCCGGGGCGCTCGCGCCGCTCGCGGAGGTGCAGGTGGGCGACGCGCTGGAGGTCCGGACGGCGTCCGGTGCGCTGCTGCCGTACCGCGTGGTGAGCCTGGAGACCATCACCAAGTCGGTGCTGCCGGTCGACCGCATCTTCGCCCGGGACGGATCGCACCGCCTCGTGGTCGTCACCTGCGGTGGCCCCTTCCAGCCCGAGCTGGGCAGCTTCCGCGACAACGTCGTGGTCGTCGCCGAACCGGTCGATCCCGGGGCGAACGGCACCTCGACAGGACAGGCGCCGTGAGCGCCCCTACCGTCACCACCGTGGTGGCAGAGGAGGTGGCGGCCGTCTCCCCGGCCCCCGCGACCGACGACGGCGACCTCGTGAGGCGGTTCACCGCGGGCGACGCGGACGCCCTGCGTGAGGTCTACGACCGCTGGTCGGGTCTCGTGCACGGCGTCGCCGTGCGCCGCGTCGGACCGGACGACGCCCCGGACGTGACCCAGCAGGTGTTCGTGGCGGCCTGGCGCTCGCGCGACCGGCTGCGGTCGGACGGCTCGCTGCCGGCCTGGCTGATGGGCATCACCCGGCACAAGGTCGCCGACGCCCTCGCAGCCCGCGCGCGCCGCCGGATGGTGCTCGTCGACTCCGACCTCGACGCGGTGCCCGGCGCAGCGGCGCCACCCGCCCACGACGGCCTCGAGGACGAGGTCGCCGACCGCGTCGTGGCCCAGGGCTACCTGGCCGGGCTGCGCGACCCCCAGCTCACCGTGGTGCGCCTCGCGTTCTTCGAGGACCTCACCCACCAGCAGATCGCCGAGCGGCTCGGGATGCCGCTCGGCACCGTCAAGAGCCATCTGCGGCGCACGCTGATCCAGCTGCGCGCCGTCGTCGAGCAGGAGAGGAGCGAGCGTGGTGACGCACCCTGACCACGACGTGCTCCTCGACGCCGCGGTCGTCGCCGACCCCGAGGTCGAGCAGCACGCGCGTTCGTGCCCCGCGTGCCGGCTCGAGCTCGAGGAGCTGCGCGCCCTCGTCGCCACCGCGCGCGACACCTCGGTCGCGCCCGTCACGCCGCCGCCGCCGCAGGTCTGGGACGCGATCGCGGCCGAGCTCGACGCCGACCTCCCGGCCCGCCACCCCGAGCCTGCGGACCCGGCACCGGTCGTCGAGCTGCGTCCGGCCCGGTCACGGCGCTGGCCCGTCGCCGCAGCGGCCGCCGTCGTGCTCGCGGTGGGCACCGGAGCCCTCGGCTGGGCGCTCGGGTCGCGCCAGGACGGGGGCGCCGAGCTCGCCTCGACCGACCTGCTCGCCCTCGGGACGGACGCCGTCCACGGCTCGGCGCGGGTGAGCGAGGTCGGCGACCGGCGCGTGCTCGAGGTCACCACCGACGGCGTCGCCCAGCCCGACGAGGGCTTCCTCGAGGTCTGGCTGCTCGACGAGACCGCCTCGCGCCTGGTGCCGCTGGGCGTCCTGGACGAGAGCCGCGGGACGTTCGCGCTGCCGAGCGACCTCGACCTGGCGGAGTTCCCGGTCGTCGACATCTCCGACGAGCCGCTCGACGGCGACCCCGCGCACTCCGGCGACAGCCTGGTGCGCGGCACCCTCGGGAGCTGATCGACCCTCCGCCGGTTCACACCTCCCGGACGGTGCCGCCCTCGACGTGCCAGCGGCGGGTGAGCTCGACCGCCTCGAGCAGGCGCCGGTCGTGCGAGACGAGCAGCAGCGTCCCCGTGTAGGCGGCCAGCGCCTGCTCGAGCTGCTCGATGGCCGGCAGGTCGAGGTGATTGGTGGGCTCGTCGAGGACGAGCACGTTGACGCCGCGTCCCTGCAGCAGGGCGAGGGCCGCGCGGGTGCGCTCACCGGGGGACAGCGACCCGACCGGACGGGTCACGTGGTCGCCGCGCAGGCCGAACTTCGCCAGCAGCGTGCGCACCTCGGCGGTCGGCAGGTCGGGCACCTCGGCCTCGAAGGCGTCGGCGAGCGGACGCGCGGGGTCACCAGCCAGCACCGTGCGCGCCTGGTCGACCTCGCCGAGCGCCAGCGAGGCTCCCTGGGCGGACGCACCGGCGTCGAGCTGCTCGCGCCCGAGCAGCGTCCGCAGCAGGGTCGTCTTGCCGGCGCCGTTCGGCCCCGTGACGCCGATGCGGTCGCCGGCGTCGACCTGCAGGCTCACCGGCCCGAGGGTGAAGCCGCCTCGCCGCACGACGGCCTCGCGCAGCGTGGCGACGACCGAGCTCGAGCGCGGCGCCTCGCCGATGGTCAGCTGCAGCCGCCACTCCTTGCGCGGCTCCTCGACCTCGACGAGGCGGGCGATGCGCGACTCCATCTGCCGCACCTTGCGCGCCTGCTTCTCGCTCGACTCCGTCTGCGCGGCCCGCCGGTTCTTGTCGTTGTCGGGGCTCTTGCGCATCGCGTTGCGGACACCCTGCGACGACCACTCCCGTTGCCGCCGAGCGCGTCCGACGAGGTCGGCGCGGGTGCTCGCGAACTCCTCGTAGTCCTCGCGCGCGTGCCGGCGACGCACCTCGCGCTCGTGCAGGTAGGCCTCGTAGCCGCCGTCGACGACCACGACGGCGTCCTGAGCGAGGTCGAGCTCCACCACGGTGGTGACGCACCGGCTGAGGAACTCGCGGTCGTGCGACACCAGGACGACGCCTCCGCGCAGCCCCTGCACGAACGCCTCGAGGCGCTCGAGGCCGTCCAGGTCGAGGTCGTTGGTGGGTTCGTCGAGCAACGCGACGTCGAACCGGCTCAGCAGCAGCGCCGCCAGCGCCACCCGCGCGGCCTGCCCGCCGGACAGGCCGGTCATGGGGGCGTCGGCGTCGAGCGGCAGGCCGAGGTCGGCCAGCGTCTGCGGCAGCCGGTCGTCGAGGTCGGTGGCACCCGAGGCCATCCAGCGGTCGAAGGCGGCGGCGTAGCGGTCGTCGGCGCCGGGCTCGCCCGACCCCAGGTGCTCCGCCGCCGACTCCATCTGCGCGGTCGCCTCGGCGACGCCGGTGCGACGCGCCACGTAGGCGGCGACGGTCTCGCCCGGCACGCGCTCGTGCTCCTGGGGGAGCAGGCCGACGAACGCGTCGGGCGGGGTGGTCGACACCGTGCCCGCCAGGGGCGCCTCGGCACCGGCGAGCAGGCGCAGCAGGGTGGACTTGCCCGCGCCGTTGGCCCCGACGACGCCGACGACGGCACCCGGCGCCACGGTGAGCGAGAGGTCGTGGAAGAGCGTGCGGTGGTCGTGCCCACCCGCGAGGTCCTTGGCCACCAGCGTCGCAGTCACGCCGCCGATCCTCGCGCACCGCGCGGACCCACGACGTGCCACCCCGTCCGGGGACCGGGAACCCGTTGCGGTGAAGTGGCTTTCCTGCCGAACGTTGCTATGGTCCGGGCATGCAGGCACGTCCGGCAGCCACGCCCTCGGCCCCGACCGAGCGCTGCCACCTGCCTGCGCACGTCCCGTCCGGCGCCGCGCTGCTCGCCATCGCGCTCAGCGAGCAGGCTCGCGGCATCACCGGACTCGACGTCCTGCGTCGCAGCGTCGACCGCGCTCCGCCCGTCCGGTCCTGAATCCCCACCACCCAGGTGACGCCGTCCGGCGTCACCTCCTCTCGCGTCGCCGCGCCGCTCCGGGTCGCCCGCGACGCGGTGTCGACAGGACCTGACCATGACCAGCACGCACGACCACTCCGGCGCGCCCACCCACCCGGCGGACGCCGGGGTGGACGACCAGCTGCGCCGTATCGAAGCCCGCCGGCAGCAGCAGCTCGACGAGATGACCGCGTCGGAGCTCGACCCCGTGGCGATCAGCCACCGTGAGTCCGTCCGGCGCATCCTGCAGGAGGTCCGCGCCGCTCGCCGCCGGTTCGCCGCCGGACTCTACGGGGCATGCACCCGGTGCGAGACGGCCATCCCCGCCCAGCGCCTGCAGCTGCGTCCGTGGGTCGCGACCTGCGTCCCCTGCGCCGCTCGCGACCGCCTCTGACCCCCGCGTCGACGAAGGACCGGACCATGCCTCGGCACGTCGCCGTCGTCGGAGCCGGGGTGGTCGGACTGTCGACCGCCTGGTTCCTCCAGGAGCACGGCCTGCACGTCACCGTCCACGACCGGGACCGCGTGGCCGCCGGCAGCTCGTGGGGGAACGCCGGCTGGCTCACCCCCGGGCTGACCGCCCCGCTGCCCGAGCCCGCCGTGCTGCGGTACGGGGTGCGGGCGGTCCTCAGCCCGTCGTCGCCCGTGTACGTCCCGCCGCGCGCCGATCCGTGGCTGCTGCGGTTCCTCGTGGGCTTCGCCCGGAGCAGCACCTCGCGCCGGTGGGGTCTCGGCATGCGCGCGTACGCGCCGTTGAACCGGCTCGCCCTGGCCGCGTTCGACGAGATGACCGGTGCGGACGTGGATGCGCGGACGTACCACGCGGACCCGTTCCTCGCCTGCTTCCGCACCCGCGACGAGGCATCGGCCCTGATCGAGGAGCTCGACCACGTCCGCGCCGCCGGCCAGGACGTCGAGTACGACCTGCTCCCCGGCGACCAGGCCCGGGCGGGCGAACCGGCGCTCTCCGCACGCGTCGGGTACGCCGTGCGGCTGCACGGCCAGCGCTATCTCCATCCTCCGCACTTCCTGGCCGCGCTCGCGGCGGCGGTGCGCTCACGAGGTGGACAGGTCGCCGAGGGCTCGACCGTGACCGACGTCGTCCCGGTCGCGGGTGGGGTCCAGGTGACGTTCGCGGAGACCGGTGGTCCCGTCGTGTCGGCAGGCACCGAGCGGTACGACGCGATCGTGCTCGCTCACGGCGCCTGGCTGGGCGGCCTGGCACGGAGGTTCGGTGTGCGGCAACCGGTTCAGGCCGGGCGTGGCTACTCCTTCAGCGTGGCGACCGAGCACGTCCCCGCCGGTCCGGTCTACTTCCCGACCCAGCGGGTGGCGTGCACGCCGCTGCGGACGGCGACAGGCACCCGGCTGCGCGTCGCCGGGATGATGGAGTTCCGCCCGCCCGACGCGCCGCTGGACCGACGCCGGGTCGCCGCGATCGTCGACGCCACGCGCCCGCTGCTCCGGGGCGCGGACCTCGACCACCGCCAGGACGAGTGGGTCGGCTCGCGGCCGTGCACCGCCGACGGCCTGCCGCTGGTGGGAGCCACCAGCGCCTCTGGCGTGTTCGTCGCGGGGGGTCACGGCATGTGGGGGGTCGCCCTCGGGCCGCTCACCGGACGCCTGCTGGCGCAGCAGGTCGCGACGGGGACCGCCCCACCCGAGCTGGTACCGCTGGACCCGTTGCGATGACGCGCCGCAACCCGTCCCGGGCGGCCACCCGGCAGCCCTGCGGCTCGCGGTCGCGCCCGTGGTGCCCGTCGTCGCCGGCTGGGCGGTGACGGCGTCCGGACGGTGACTCAGCCGGCGTCCGCCGGCGCGGGACCGGGCGCGGCGGGTTCGGCCTCGACCTCCGCCAGAAGCGCCGAGCCGGTGACGACCCGCTCGGCGAAGTGCCGGTGCATCCAGTCGAGGTGGTCGTGCCGGCTGCGCATGATCCGCAGCGTGTCCCAGTTCGGGAACGTCTGCTGCAGCACGTGCGTCTGCATCAGCCGCGGGTCGACCTCGTACACGTGCTCGAAGGTCGTCTGCGCCACCTCGCTCACCCGCTGCGGCTCGGGCGGGCTGTGCTGGTCGGCGTACCGGTACGGCGCGGTCGCGGCCGGTCCGGCCGGCTGGTCCCCGGTGCTCATCGTCCCTCCTCGTACGCCCGGTCGAGCAGGTACTTGCCCGGGTTCATGATGTTGTTCGGGTCGAGCGCGCGCTTGACGTCGAGCATGACGTCGAAGCCGCGCCCGAGCTCCTGCGGCAGCAGGTCGACCTCGCCCTCGCGGCACGAGCCGTGGCAGGCGCTCATCGACCCGCCGTGGGCCAGTGCGACGGCGGCGATCTCGCGCTTGGCCTGGACCCAGGCCGCCCAGGCGTCGTCGTCGAGCCGCTGCTCCCAGATGCCGACGTCGATCTCGGTGAGGTAGTCGACGCCGGTGTCGGCCGAGGTGTAGGCGAACATCCCCCAGTCGTCGAACACGTCGGTCTTCCGGCGCAGGTCGGCGACGATCTCGTGCCACGCCCTCGAGACGGCCGGTACCGCGGTGAAGTTCACGGCGGCGTCCTCGCAGTGCCACGACATCGGGATGACCTGGCCGTCCTTGGTGCGGCCGTGCAGCGGCGTCGCGTACCGGTCGTGCCGGGCGGCCCAGTCGCCCTCGGAGATCTCGTCGCCGAGGTACCGGGCGCCGTGCTCCCTGGCGATCCGGAACAGCCGCTTCCCGCCGGCCCGCACCTCGTCCTCGTAGCCGTACATGACGGCGCACACCAGCGCCCGGACGTCGGCGGGCTGCGGGATGTACGCCTCGTCGTCGCGGCGCAGGTAGGCGACCTTGTGCTCGTCGAACAGCACGGCGCCGGCGAAGGTGGCGACGCCGGCGCGGGCGAGGGCGCCGGTGCACGCGTGGGCGGCGTCGTAGTCGTCGAAGGCCCAGAACGGCGAGAGCTCGGCCTCGGGCTTCGGGTACAGCTTGAGCGTCGCCCTCGTGGCGATCCCCAGCGTGCCCTGGTGCCCCATGAACAGGTGCTTGAGCGAGTAGCCGCTGGACGACTTGCTGATCTTGCGGCCGATGCCGTCGCCGACGTGCAGCACCTCGCCGCTCGGCAGCACGTGGTCGAAGCTCAGCACCAGGTCGCGCGAGTGCCCGTACCGCGCGCCGATGAGCGACCAGCCGCTCGTCCCGATCCGACCACCGACCAGCGAGCACGGATACGACGCCGGGTCGTCGGGGTAGAACAGCCCGTGCTGCGCCAGCCGCTCGTTCAGCTTGAGCATGTTGATGCCGGTGCCGACGGTGACCGTGCGGTTCTCGAGGTCGAGCTCGTGGATCTGGTTCATCCGCTTGACGTCGACGACGATCCCGCGGTGGTGGGGCACCGCGCCGTCGGTCAGCCCGGTGCCGCCGTCGCGGGGCACGACCGGGATGCGCAGGTCGTTGGCGATCCGCACCACGGCCGCCACCTGCTCGGTCGAGGTCGGCAGCACCACGACGTCCGGCACCCGCTCGCCCCAGCGGTGCACCGGGAACGGTGCGGGCACCCGCGCGCGGTTCCAGCGGTCGGTCTTGCCGAGCAGGATCTGCTCCTCGGCCAGGTGGGGTCGCAGCGCGGCGACCAGCGTGGCCAGCCGGTCCTCGCTCAACGGCGCGGTGGTGAAGGGCTCGGTGATCGTCACGTCAGTGGCCTCCGCAACCGCAGCCGCCGGCGCCGCTCCCGCAGCCCCCACCACCGCCGCAACCGCCTCCGCCGCAACCGGTCCCGCGCGTGCGGCGGGCACGGCCGGCCACGCCGGTGCGCTCCTGCGCCAGCCGCCGGTCACCCACGTCGCCCCGCGACCCGCCGACCTCGATGCCGAGCGACTGCGCGAACAGCTCGTGCAGGTCGACCACGTCGATGTCCTCGGCGTCGCCCGCCTCCGACAACGGCCGCTCCGACCACGGGCAGGCGCTCACCAGGGTGTCGACGTCGAGCTCGGCCGCGCGCTCGAGCCGCATCGCGCTGATCCTCGCCGTCAGCTCCGGCTTCTCCACCGGGAGCCCGCCGCCACCGCCCGAGCAGTACGACCACTGGGTCACCCGGTCGACGTCCTCGAACCGCAGGCCGGGGATCGCGCGGAGCAGCTCGCGCGGCTCCTCCCAGACGCCCTTGCGCTTGTTGAGCCGACACGGGTCGTGGTACGTGATCGCCCGGTCCACAGGCGTGCTCGGCACCAGCCGCCCCTCGCGCAGCAGCTGGGCGAAGACCTCGACGACGAGCACGACCTCGAGGTCGAACTCCTCCCCGAAGTACCTCGGGTAGTCCTCGGTGAAGCTGATGTAGTCGTGCGGGTCGAGCACGAGGACGCGCTTGGTGCCCGTCGCCCGCCAGTCGTCGAGGTTGTGCCGGGCGAACCGCTGCGCCTGCTCGGCGTAGCCCATCTCGGCGGCCGGTCCGCCGCAGCACCACTGCTCGCGCATCAGCCCGAACTCGTAGCCGGCCAGCTGCAGCACCTGCGCCACCGCGCGCGGCACCGAGGTGCGGTAGAACGCCGCCTCGCAGTCGACGAACAGCACGGTCTCACCGCCGATCGGGAGGTCGAGACCGTCGGACCAGTCGCGCACGCGCTCCTGGCTGACCGGTGTCTCGCCGAGCACCGGCTCGTGGGTGCGCAGGTCGGTGCGCTCGTTCCAGCTCCTCCACTCCGGCTGGTGGACGCCGCTCTCGACGGCCAGCGTCCGGACCGCCTTGACGACGTCGACCGTCCGCGTCCGGAACCGGTAGAAGTCGCCGGTGAACAGCGTGTTGGGGCAGCGCAGCTCGCACGCCCCGCACTGGGTGCAGTTGACGTAGTCCGCTGCGACGTCGGCGATCTCGAGCTCGCCGCGCTCCATCGCCACGACGTTGGCGTGGAACGCGGTCGGCGTCCACGACTCGTTGCGCGTGACCTGGGTGACCGGGCACACCTCGCGGCAGAACTTGTGGCCGGACGAGAAGCAGTTGTACGAGGCGTTGCGCCACTGCTCGACGAACTCGGCCGTCCTGGCGTCCTGCACGGGCGGCGGCACCGGGCCGGCCAGCGTCTCGGGGAACCCGGCCACCTCCGGCGGGTTCGACGGTGCGCCGGGGGTGAACGGCTCGGACAGGGCGTCGACCCGGGGGCTCGCCCCCGGGGCCGGTGCGGGGTCGACCTGCGTCACGGGTCCTCCTCGGTCCAGGGGCGAACGTGCGGTCACGCTAACCGGGAAAACCTCTGGACTCAATGGTTAAGCGTCGGGATCTGTCGGTGCCACACTGGGGCACCGGTTCCGAGGCGGTGCCGGTCCCGGGGAGGCTCTGGTGCAGCTGCTGAGCGGTGACGCGCGACGCGCCGTCTTCGCGCCCCTCGACGACGGCGCCCTGCGCAGCGAGGCCGTCGTGCGACGGGTCGGCAGCGCGATCGCCCTGGGCCTGCTCGGTGACGGCGAGCAGCTGCCGGCCGAGGCCGAGCTGGCCACGATGCTGAACGTCTCGACGATGACGCTGCGCGACGCGCTGGCCGAGCTGCGCGGGTTCGGCCTGGTCGAGACGCGCCGCGGTCGTGGCGGCGGCAGCTTCGTGCGGGCGCGCGACGACGTGCTGGCCGAGCTGGCCGAGGTGCGCCTGTCCGAGCTGGGCACCACCGACCTGCGCGAGCTGGGCGACACCCACGCCGCCGTGGCCGCCGCGGCCGCCCGGCTGGCGGCCGCCCGCGCCTCCCGCACCGAGATCGCCCGGCTGCGCGACATCGTCGACCGGCTCGCGCTGGCCGGCTCGGTGCCTGACCAGCGGCGGGCCGAGGGGCGGTACTACATCGAGCTGGCCGCGTGCGCGCAGTCGGTGCGGCTGACCATGCAGGAGATGGACCTGCACCTCGAGCTGGGCCAGCTGCCGTGGCCACCGGCCCACGCCCCGGGCCTGCTCGCGCAGATGGTCGCCGACCACCACGCGGTGGTCGAGGCGATCGACGCCCGCGACCCCGACCGCGCCCGCACCCTCACCGAGCAGCACATCGATCGCCGCACGCACTGGTCGATCGAGCTGCGCCTGCGGCTGCCGGCCGGCGCCGACGACCACCGGGAGGTCTCGTGACCGACGCCGCGCACGTCGGGGCCGCCGTCGCCGCGGTGGTCGAGCGGGTGTTCGCCACCGTCGCCGCGGTCCGCGCCTCGATCCTGCGGCCGGAGGTGCACGACGACCTCGCCGCCGACCGCACCGTGCTCGGTCCGGAGGTGCGCGACCTGCTGCTCGACCGCGAGCAGCTGGCGGTGGGCCTCGGCCTGGTGGTGGCACCGCGCGCCGGCCGGCCGCTGCGGCTGGAGTGGTGGCAGCTCGACCCGGACGGCAGCCGGCTGCGCGCGCTGGAGCCCGACCTGCGACCCACCAGCATGGGCTACTACGACTACACGGCGACCGCCTGGTTCGACGTCCCGCGCCGCACCGGGCAGCGGCACGTCGTCGGGCCCTACGTCGACGTGCACGGCACCGGCCGGTACCTGCTCACGCTGACCGAACCGGTCGTCGTCGACGGCGAGTTCGTCGGGGTCGCGGGCGCCGACGTCCCCGTGCGCCGGTTCGAGGCGCACCTGCTCCAGGTGCTCGGTCGTGCGCCCGGCGGCTTCGTGCTGCTGAACGACGAGGACCGGGTGGTCCTGTCGACGGCACCGCACCTGCTGGTGGGCGAGCTGGTGGCGCCGCGCGACCTGCAGGGGGCACGCGGCGAGCCCGTCGGCGGCACCCCGTGGCGGCTCGTGCCGGTGCCGGCGCGCAGCGTCCTGCCCGCCTGAGGCGGTCACCCCGACGGCTCTTGTCGTCTGACCTCTGCATCTATAGGTTTTGCGCACGCTGTGGTCCGGGTCACGTCGGCACCCCGCCGGACGCCCGTCGACCACGCACGTGAGGAGGCGCGCGGTGACGACGTCCGGGCGGCACGGCGGGGCGACCGACGACGAGGCGCAGCTCGCCGCGCTCGGGTACTCCGGTCAGTTCCACCGGGGCATGGGCCTGTGGGCCAACATGGCGCTCGGATTCACGTACCTGTCGCCCCTGGTCGGCGTGTACTCGTTGTTCGCCTACAGCCTGAGCATCGGTGGGCCACCGTCGATCTGGTGGATCGTCATCGTCGGCGCCGGCCAGCTCCTGGTCGCCCTGGTGTTCGGCGAGGTGGTGTCGCAGTACCCGCTCGCCGGCGGCATCTACCCCTGGACGCGGCGGCTGTGGAACCGCCGGTACGCGTGGCTCGTCTCGTGGATCTACATCTGGGCCGTCATCGTGACGATCACGGCGGTCGCCGAGTTCGGTGCCGGGTTCCTCGCGGCCCTGGTCGGCATCGAGGCGACCGGGCCGGTCGTGCTGCTCGCCACGGTCGTGCTGCTCGTGGTGGCGTTCGCGGCCAACTACAGCGGCACCCGCGCGCTGTCGCGCATCGCCCGGATCGGCCTGGCCGCCGAGCTGATCGGCGTCATCGCCCTCGGGCTGTACCTCCTGCTGTTCCGGCGCGAGCAGCCGTTCTCGGTCTTCTTCGACCCGCTCGGTGCGGGTGGCGCGGACGGGTACGCCGGTGCGTTCCTCGCCGCCTCGCTGTCCGGGCTGTTCCTGTTCTACGGCTTCGAGGCCTGCGGCGACGTCGCCGAGGAGGTGTCCGACCCCGCCCGCCAGATCCCCCGGGCGATGATCCTGACCGTCGTGGTGGGCGGCGTGTCCGGTCTGCTGTCGTACGCGGGCTACGTGCTCGCGGCGCCCGACCTCCCGGCGATCATGTCGGGGGAGGAGCCCGACCCGATCACCGCGATCCTCGAGAGCTCGCTCGGCACAGCCGGTTCCAAGGTGTTCCTGGTCGTGATCATCACGGCGTTCCTGTCCTGCGTGCTGTCGCTGCAGGCCGCCGGGAGCCGCCTGCTCTACGCGTTCGCGCGCGACCGGATGCTGCCGGCCAGCGACTGGCTGGCCCACGTGTCGCAGCGGCACGCGGTGCCCACCAACGCGCTGCTGGTGGTGTGCGTCGTGCCCGCCGTCATCGCGGTCCTCGTGTTCCTCGAGGAGGGCGTGCTCGCCCGGGTCACGGCCTTCGCCGTCCTCGGCATCTACGTGTCCTTCCAGGCCGTGGTGCTGGCCGCGCTGCGCCAGCGCCTGCGCGGGTGGCGCCCGGCGGGCCGGTGGAACCTGGGCCCCGCCGGTCCGGTCGTCAACGTGCTCGCGCTGGCCTACGGCCTGTTCGCGATCGTCCTGCTGCTCAAGCCCCCGCCGGGCACCGAGACCTTCCTCGACCGCTGGATCGTCGCCATCGGTCTGGCCGTGGTCGCCGGCAGCGGACTGCTCTACCTGCTGGTCGCCCGACCCGACCGGCACTCGTCGCACATCCCGGAGGGTGACGCGGTCGAGGTCGCCCAGCAGCTCCACGAGCTCCGCCGAGACGCCGTCCACGAGAAGGAGATCCGATGAGGTTCAGCTACGCGATGCTGCCCGACTACTCGCTCGAGGAGTGCCTGGCGGCGATCCGCCTGGCCGACGAGCTGGGCTACTACGCGGTGTACGCCGCCGACGAGACCTGGCACAAGGACCTGTGGCTGCTGTTCGCGGCGGCAGCGGCCCAGACGAAGCGGATCCGGATGGGGCCGAGCGTGTCGGCGGTGACGCTGCGCGAGCCGACCCTGATCGCGCAGGCGGCGGCCACGCTCGACGAGCTCACCGGTGGACGTGCCGAGGTGGTGCTGTCGAGCGGCAACTTCGGCCTGCTGTCGCAGTACAAGATCGACTGGACGAAGACCAAGCCGCTCTCACGCGTCATCGAGGGGGTCAAGGTCATCCGCACGTTCCTCGACGACGGCGCCATCACCATGGACGGCGAGTTCTTCCGGTACGAGGGGCTGTTCACCTTCGCCCGCCCGGTGCAGGAGCGGGTGCCGGTGAAGATGGGCGCGATGCGCGGGCCGCGGTCGTTCGTGGCGTCGGCGGAGCACTCCGACGGCTGCCACCACGCGCTGAGCTACACCCGCGAGGCGTACGAGTACGCCGCCGAGCACCTGCGGGCCGGTGCGGAGAAGGCCGGCAAGGACTGGACGACGCTGGACTTCGGCGCCTGGGTCGTGCTCGCCGTCGGTCGCGACTCGGCCGCCGCCAAGGACGCCGCGCGCAGCATGGTGGGCATCTACGCGTCGTCGATGCCGGCCGAGCAGCTCGAGCGCAACGGCGTGCACCCCGACGAGCTGAAGCCGATCATCGAGGCGATCGGCGCCGGCGACCTGGCCAGGGGCATCGAGCTCACCACGCCGGAGATCGCCGAGAAGCTGTCGTTCGCGGGGACGCCCGAGGAGGTCGTGGCCAAGGTGAAGGAGATCGAGCCCGCGGGCGTGAACCACCTGATCGCGGCGATCACCGACGCCTCGATCGTGAAGACCTTCACCGGGCGCGAGATCCCCGGCGTGGGTTCGGTGAACGAGCAGCTGCAGCTGATCCACGACGAGGTGATGCCGGCCTTCGCCTGACCGCGGGTCAGCCGGTGGTCGTCCCGACGACCTCGAGCAGGCGCAGCCGCTCGGCGCTCGGCGAGCCGGGGACGGCGGTGTACACGAGCAGCGAGTGCGCCTGCTCGGGATCGTGCAGCACCTGGCAGGTGAGCTCGAGCAGCCCGACCTCCGGGTGCAGGTAGCGCTTGGTCTCGCGCGGGCGCACGCCCACCTCGTGCCGCGACCAGACCTCGCGGAACTCCTCGCTGCCCGTTAGCAGCAGGTCGGCGAGCCGTGCCGCCCGCGACCCCGGGCCGCGGCGCGCCAGCACCTCGCGCAGCCCGGACGCGTAGAGGCGCGAGTAGAACTCGTGGTCCTCGGGCGGGTGCAGCCCCCGTGCGCCCGGGTCGGCGAACCAGCGGTAGCCGATGCTGCGCGACGGGCCGGTGCGCAGCGACGCGTCGCCGACCAGGGCGACGCCGAGGGGGGTCTGGCGCAGCGTCTCGCCGAGCTCGGTGACGACCTCGGCGGGGGTGTCGGCGAGCCGGTCGAGCACCCGGAGCACGCCGGGGCTGACGTGGTCGCCGCCGGCACCGCGAGCCGGTGGCGGGTGCCCCGCGAGCCGGAACAGGTGGTCGCGCTCGTCGCGCGACAGGTGCAGGCCCTGCGCGATCGAGGCCACCATCTGCTCGGACGGCTGCGGCCCCCGCTCGCGCTCGAGCCGCGCGTAGTAGTCGACGGACATGTGGCACAGCGCCGCGACCTCCTCGCGCCGCAGCCCGCCGGTGCGACGGCGCGCACCCCGGGGAAGGCCGACGTCCTCGGGCTGGAGGGCCTCGCGCCGCCCCCGCAGGAAGTGCGCCAGGGCGGGCCGGTCGACAGGTGGTCGTGGGCTCACGCCCCCATCCTCGCGGGAGGCGGTCCGCGGAACCACGGATCGTCAGGCCGTGGCTACGACCCGGGTCGGCGGGAGACGGTGGGCACGGCGCCCCGGACCGGGGACGCCGCGTCACCGATCCCAGACCCCAGGAGAACCGCATGCCGCGCCAGCAGCCCGACCTCGACGTCCCCGACCTGACCGGACGCCGTGCCGTCGTGACCGGTGGGAGCGACGGCATCGGTCTCGGCATCGCCACGCGGCTCGCCGGCGCCGGTGCCGAGGTGGTGCTGCCGGTACGCGACACCGCCAAGGGAGCGGCGGCCGCGGCCCGCATCCGCGAGCGGCACCGCGACGCGCAGGTGGTGCTGGAGGAGCTCGACCTGGCCTCGCTCGCGTCGGTCGCCGCCCTGGGCGAGCGGCTGCGCGCCGACGGCGCCCCGGTGCACCTGCTCGTCAACAACGCCGGCGTGATGACCCCGCCCCAGCGCCGCACCACCGCCGACGGGTTCGAGCTGCAGCTCGGCACGAACCACCTCGGCCACGTGGCGCTGACGGCCCACCTGCTGCCGCTGCTGCGGGCGGGGTCGGCGCGCGTGGTGAGCCAGACCAGCGTCGCCGCCCGGCGCGGGCGGGTGCAGTGGGACGACCTCGGCTGGGAGCGCCGCTACGACGCGATGGCGGCCTACCGCCAGTCCAAGCTCGCCTGCGGGCTGTTCGGCGCCGAGCTCGCCCGCCGCAGCCGCGCCGCCGGGTGGGGCGTCACCAGCACGGTGTCGCACCCCGGGGTGGCGCCGACCAACCTGCTGCGCGCCCAGCCGGGCATGGGTCGCCCACGGGACACGCTGAGCGCCCGCGTGATCCGCCGGTTCTCCCGGTGGGGCGTGCTGGTCGGCACGCTCGACAGCGCGCCGCTGCCGGCCGTGCTGGCCGCGACGGCGCCGGTCGGCGACGGGGAGGACCCGGCGTTCTTCGGACCGCAGTGGCCCGGCAACGCGGGTGGTCCGCCCGGGCGGCAGGCGCCGTGGCCGACGCTGCGCGACCGCGACGCGGCCGCGCGGCTGTGGACGGTGTCGGAGGAGCTCGCCGGCGTCAGCTTCGGCTGACCTGCCGCCGCACGGCCGCCAGGTCGACCACCGACCGCACCCTCGTGATGCGGCCGTCGGTGAAGCGGTAGAACGCGTGCTCGGCGAACTGCACCCGGCGTCCGGCCGTCGCCAGACCGCGGAAGTCGGCGACCGGCGTGCAGTCGAACCAGAGCCGGGCGGCGACATCGGTGCCCTGCACGACGAGCTCCTGCAGGTCGTACCGCAGGTCCGGGATCAGCCGCACGTCCTCCTCGAGCAGCGCCCGGTAACCGGCCCGCGTCATCGGCCGGTCGTCGTGGACGATCTCGTCCGCGACGAACCGGTCGAGGTCGTCGAGCTGGCGGGCGTCGAGCACCGCGAGGTAGTCGCGGTAGTGCTGCCCGAGGTCGGTGGTCACGGCCGGCTCACGCGTGGCCCGCGTGCTGCCCGGCCGGGGCGTCGGAGCGGCCCGGCATGACGAGGGCGAGCGCGACCACCAACACCGAGAGCACGGCGCCGACGGCGAACGCGGCGCGCATGCCGCCCAGCGTGGCGGCGACCTCGCCCACCCCGCTCTCCTCGAGACCGGCTGCGCGGGCGGTCATCACGGTGACGACCAGCGCGGTGCCCGTCGCCGCGGCGACCTGCTGCAGCGTGCCGAGCATCGAGCTGGCGTGCGAGTACAGGTGCGGCGGCACCGCACCCAGCCCGAGCGTGAACACCGGCGTGAAGATCGCGGCCAGGCTGACCATGAGCAGCACGTGCACGCCGAGCACGGCCGCGTACGGCGTGCCGGCGCCGACCTGGGTGAGCGCCGCGAGGGCCGCGGTGACGCCGACGGCGCCGGGCACCATGAGCGGTCGCCCGCCGACGCGGTCGAACACCGTGCCCACCCGCGGTCCGAGCAACCCCATCGCCAGGCCGCCCGGCATGACCAGCAGACCGGTCTGCAGGGCCGACAGGCCGCGCACGTCCTGCAGGTAGAGCGGCAGCAGGATCATCGAGCCGAGCATGGCCATGAACGCGACCGACATCAGCACCAGCGCGAGGGTGTACGTGCGGTGCCGCAGCACGCGCAGGTCGAGCAGCGGCACGCCGTTCCGCTGCAGCCACAGCTGACGGACGACGAACACGCCGACCGCGACCGCGCCGCTGACGACGAACGCGACCGGTCGCGCCGCGATGCCCTCGCCGAAACCGCTGAGGCCGTAGACGAGACCGCCGAACCCGAATGCGGCGGTGGCGACGCTGAACCAGTCGACGTAGCCCGGGCGGGTCTCGCCGACGCTGACCAGGCGGCGCAGGCCGGCGACGGTGACCGCGACGGCGATCGGCAGCACCAGGACGAAGATCAGGCGCCACGAGCCGAGCCCGAGCACCAGGCCGGAGACGGCCGGCCCGAGCGCGGGCGCGACCGACATCGTCAGCGTCACGTTGCCCATCACCCGACCGCGGTCGCCGGCCGGCACCACGGTCATCAGCGTGGTCATCAGCAACGGCATCATCACCGCGGTGCCGCCGGCCTGGACGATGCGCGCCGCGAGCAGCACCTCGAAGGTCGGCGCGGCGGCCGCCAGCGCGGTGCCGGTGACGAACACCGTCATCGCGGTGGTGAACGCGACCCGCGTCGTGACCCGCTGCAGGAACCAGCCGGTGACGGGGATGACCGCCGCCATCGTCAGCATGAACGCCGTCGACAGCCACTGCGCGGCCTGCGCGCTGACGCCGAGGTCGGCCATCAGCCGCGGGATCGCGTTGATCATGATGGTCTCGTTGAGGATCACCACGAAGGTCGCCAGCACGAGCCAGCGCACGACGGCGGGGGTGCCGGTGCGGGCCGTGTCAGGGGCGGCGTCGAGCGCCGTGGTGCCGGGCGCTGCGGCGCCGGATGCTGGGGGCACGGTGGTGGTCCCGTCCTCGGGGCAGGTGCTGGTCACGGGGTGGTGACCAGCGTGCTGCACCGGACTCATCGCCCGCACCCGCGTTTCCGCCGCCCTCGGCACGGCCGCGCGGCAGGACGGCGCGTCAGCCGGCGTCGGCCGGCCGCGGCGCGAGGGGCAGCACCCGGCCGGTGACCCGGTCGACCTCGATCCGCACCAGGTGCGGCTTGGGGCCCGGGTGGTGCGGGTACAGCGGCAGCGTCAGGGCGTCCAGCTCGTCGTGCAGCCCGCGCACCCGGCGCGCGGTGCCGTGCACCACGACGCTCCACGCCGTCCCGCCCTTGCGGTCGACGGCGTCGGCCTCGAGGGCGACCGGGTGGTCGACCGCGCCGTCGAGCTTGGTGCCGCCGGCCGAGCGGAACACGATCGACCCGTGGTCGACCGCGTACGTGATCGGGAAGATCTCCGGGTGGCCGCCGACGACCACGGCCAACCGGCCGAGGTCGGTCTCGCGCAGCAGCGACCAGCACCGGGTGGGGGACAGCACCTCCACCTCGTGGGCCGTGGGCCGGTCGGTGGTCCGCTGGTCGGCCGTCCGCTGGTCGGTCGTGTGGTCGGTGGTCATGTCCTCACGCTCCTGCGCTCGTCTGCTCCTGCGCCACCACGGTCGCAACCAGGCGGCGGTCAGGGCAGGGCCGAAGGTCCCGCGAGTCCGAGCTCGGCCGCCTCCTCCCGCAGGTCGTCGCGCACCCGGGGGTGGGCGGCGTGCTCGACCAGGCGGCGGGCCTGCTCCTGCTCGGGGACGCCGAACAGCTCGGCGACCCCGTGCTCGGTCACGACGACGCTCGGCTGGAACGAGGTGACCGGCTCGTCGACGAGCGCCACGACGGTCGACACGTCGGCCTTGGGGTGCCACGAGCGCAGCGCCATCACGGCCTGGCCGCCGGGGCTCTGCACCGCGCCGCTGACGAAGTCGCTCTGCCCGCCGAACCCGGAGTGGATGCGCGCCCCGATGCGCGAGGCGTTCACCTGGCCGAACAGGTCGACCTGCAGGCCGGTGTTGATCGACGTCATCGCCGGCTGCGCGGCGATGCGGCCCGGGGCGTTGATCGTCTCGGTGCGGTGCATGACGACGCGCGGGTTGCCGTCGACCCAGTCGTACAGCTCCTGCGAGCCGAACAGGAACGACGCGCGCACCGGGTGCTCGGGGTCGAGGGCGCCGGCGCGGTCGAGCGCCATCACGCCGTCGCTGAACATCTCGGTCCACACCCGCAGCCCGCGGTGGCCGAGCAGCCCCGCCAGGGCGGCGTCCGGCACCGCCCCGATGCCCGCCTGCACCGTCGCGCCGACCGGGACCAGCCCGGCGACGCGCTCGCCGATCGACCGCGCCGTCTCGTCGGGCTGCACCGGGTCGTGCGTGCCGAGCGGCTCGTCGACCTCGACCGCCAGGTCGACCAGCTCGGTCGCCAGCACGGCGTCGCCACCCGTCCACGGCATCCGCGGGTTCAGCTGCGCGACGACGAGGCCGCCGCGCTCGCGCACCGCCTCGATCGCGGCGGGCAGGATGTTCACCTCGGTGCCGAGCGACACCTCGCCGCCGCGCGGCAGGGTCGTGTGCAGCAGCACGACGTCGGGGACGAGCGTGGTGTGGAACAGCCTGGGCGCCAACGACAACCGCGCCGGTACGTAGTGCAGGCGCGGGTGACGCCGCATCCCCGGACCGACGAAGCACGTCTCCGGCGTGACGCCCTCGCGCAGCGGCAGGTCCGCACGGGCGTTCAGCGCGAACAGCCGGTAGGTGGGCAGGGCGCCGTCGAGCAGCGCGAGCGTGGTCATGGGCGTCGCGTGGTTGCCGGTGACGACGACGCGCGGGTCGCCCGAGCGCAGGGTCGAGGGCAGCGCCGGCGCGAGCGCGTCGGCGTCGAGGGTCCTCACAGGTGTCCTCCGGGTGGGGTGGGGGCCGGGACGGGTGCGGTCCAGCGGAGCCGGGTGCCGCCGCCGGGGGTGGACGCCGCCTCGCACGAGCCGCCCCGGCGCCCGGCGCGCGAGCGCAGGTTGGCGAGGCCGCCGCGGTGGCCGTCGTCGCGCGGCCGCAGACCGGTCCCGTCGTCGGCCACCACGACCTCGACCTCGCCGGCGACGAGGGACACCTCGACGGTCACCGAGCGGGCCGCGGCGTGCCGGGCGGCGTTCGACAGCGCCTCGCGCACGACCGCGACGACGTCGGCCGCGACGTCCGGGGGGACGGCACCCAGCGGCCCGCGGGTGTGCAGGTGCGGGGTGAACCCGAGCGGGCCGGCGGCCGCCGTGACCTCGTCGTCGAGGTCGTCGCGCAGCGTCGCCGGCCCGCGGCGCTCGCGCAGGCGGAAGATCGCGCTGCGCAGGTCCTTGATCGAGGCGTCCAGGTCGTCGACGACGGCCTCCAGGCGCTCGCCGACACCGGCCGGGAGGTCGTGCCGCGAGACCGCCTGCACCGACAGCCCCACCGCGAACAGGCGCTGGATCACCAGGTCGTGCAGGTCGCGGGCGATGCGGTCGCGGTCCTCGAGGACGGCGAGCCGCTCGCGGTCGCGCTGCGCGGCGGCCAGGTCGGCGGCGAGGGAGACCTGGTCGGCGAAGGCGCCGAGCGAGCCGAGGTCGGGCGGCTCGCCGGGACCGCCCCAGGCGAGCACGAGCACCCCGTGCGCGCGTCCGGTGGCGTGCAGGGGCAGCGCCAGCGTCCGGGCCCACGGGCCGACGGCACCCGACCGCGGCGTCCGGGTCGTCGCCGCCCTGGCCGCCAGGTCGACGAGCTCGGGCGGGGCACCGTCGCCGTCGGTGCCCGCGAGCACCACCAGGTCGGCGCCCGACGCCGCCGACGCGGCCTCGACGACGACCGCCCAGGGGTCCTGCGCCGTTCCCGCCGTCAGCACCGGGACGCAGCGCGCGGCCGCCCGCAGCCACTCCTCCCGCGCGCGTCCGCGGGCGTAGAGCCGGGCGTTCTCGATCGCGATGCCCGCGGCCGAGGCCAGGGCGACGACGACGTCCTCGTCGTCCTGGCTGAACTCGTGCGGCCCCGGGCCCTCGCCCTCCTTGCCGGTGAGGTAGAGGTTGCCGAACACGGCGTCGCGGGTGCGGATGGGCACACCGAGGAAGCCGTGCATGGGCGGGTGGTGCGGGGGGAAGCCCACGGCGCGCGGGTGGTCGGTGATCTCGCGCAGGCGCAGCGGGCGCGGGTCCTCGATGAGCAGGCCGAGCACCCCGCGCCCGCTCGGGAGGTCGCCGATCGCCGCCCGGGTGGCGTCGTCGACGCCCTGGGTGCGGAACTCCACCAGCCGGGCGTCGCCCCCGACGACGCCGAGCGCGCCGTACCGGGCGCCGACGAGCAGCCGCGCGGTCGACACGATCCGGTCGAGGACGGACGCCAGGTCGAGGTCGGAGGCGACCACCACCACGGCGTCGAGCAGGGCGGCGACGCGCTCGTGCGAGGCGCGCGCGGCCTCCGCCCGCTCGCGCAGCTCGAGCAGCAGGTCGTCGAGGTCGACCGCGCCCAGCGTCGGCAGCACCCGGACGGGAGCGGGTGCGGCCGTGGGGGTCTGCTCGTGCGGGGCGTCCACCTCCGCGATGCTAGTCAGCGCGGGGGCGGGTCAGAGCAGCGCGACGGGCAGCTGCTCGCGCGGCGCGGGGGGCAGCGGCAGGTCGGCCGGCGCCGTCCGGTGCACCACCAGGACCGGGCACGCCGCCCGCTGCGACACCTCGCGGCTGACCGAGCCGAGCAGCATCCGCCGCAGGGCGCCGTGGCCGCGACTGCCCACGACCAGCAGCGACGCCTCGTGCGAGGCGCCGAGCAGGGCGTCGACCGGGTGGGTCAGGACGACCGAGGTCGTCACGGGCACGTCCGGGTGGTCCTCGGCCAGCCCGGCCACCGACTCGGCGACGAGCGCGCGGCCGTCCTCGACCTGTGCCTGGTCGGGGACGTCGACGAGGCCGGAGGCGTCGACGACCGGCGGCAGCGCCAGCACCGCCCGCAGGCCCACCCCCCGGACCTCGGCCTCGCGGGCCGCCAGCGCGACGGCGTCGCTCGACCAGGGCGAGCCGTCGACGCCGACCACGACGGGGGCGTCGGGGGCGGCCGTGCCACGCCGCGCGACGAGCACCGGGCCGCGGGCGTGCGAGACCAGCGCCGAGCTGGTCGAACCCAGGAACACCCGGGCGACCGGACGGTGGCCGTGCGTACCGGTGACGAGCAGGTCGCCGGTGCGCACCTGGCGCAGCACGGCCGCGGACGGCGACCCGAGCGGCGTCGCGGTGGTCGCGCAGACGCCGCGCGAGGCGGCCAGCGCCGCGGCGGACGCGAGCGCGGCCTGTGCGGTGGCGGTGAGGGCCTCGGCCGAGACCGGGTCGTCGGCGTCGACCGCGCACACCAGGTGCAGCGGCAGGCCCCGGGCGGCGCCGAGGTCGCAGGCCAGGTCCAGGGCCGTACGCGCCGGCGTCGAGCCGTCGTAGGCGACCACGACGCGGGTGGGGACGGGCGACGTGCTCATGGTGGGACCTCCTCGCCGGCACGACGGTCGCGTGCCCGACCCGTCCACGGTGCGGCCGGGACGCGGGTGGCTCCCACGGCCGCACGGCCCGCGATCGCGGGACCTTGGTCCCGTCCCCGGGACCGGTCCGGGGTGCGATGCTGCGCGGGTGACCCGCGTGTTCCTGCTGGACGACCACGAGCTGGTGCGCAGCGGCCTGCGCCAGCTGATCGACGCGGAGGACGACCTCGAGGTGGTGGGGGAGGCCGCGACGGCCGGCGAGGCGCGGCGCCGCATCCCCGCGCTGCGCCCGGACGTGGCCGTCCTCGACGCGCGGCTGCCCGACGGCAGCGGCATCGAGGTGTGCCGCGACGTGCGGGCGGTCGACCCGACCATCAGGGCGCTGGTCCTCACCTCCTACGACGACGACGAGGCGCTGTTCGCGGCGATCGTCGCCGGCGCTGCGGGCTACGTCCTCAAGGACATCCGCAGCAGCGACCTCGTCCGGGGCATCCGCACGGTGGCCGCCGGTGGTTCCTTGCTCGACCCGACGACGACAGCGCACGTGCTGGAGCGGCTGCGCAACGGCCCGCAGGAGGATCAGCGGCTGGCGGGCCTGACCGGCCAGGAGCGGCGCATCCTCGAGCTGATCGCCGACGGCCTGTCGAACCGCGAGATCGGCGCGCGGCTGCACCTGGCCGAGAAGACGGTGAAGAACTACGTGTCCAGCCTGCTGGCGAAGCTCGGCATGCAGCGGCGGACCCAGGCCGCGGTGTTCGCGGCGACGCTGGACCACAGGCCGGACGAGCGGCTGCGCTGACCCCGCGGTGCCGGGGCCGCTGCCGTCCCGGGAGGGCCGCGTCTCACAGGGCGTTGCGCCGGAGGAACGCCAGCACGGCGGCGTCGAACTCGGCCGGGCGCTCGAGGTTGGGGTAGTGCCCGGTCCCGGGGACGACGACCAGGCGCCCGTCGGGCACGAGGGCGGCGAGCTGCTCGCCCATCGCGCGGTGGTCGTCGCCGTCCGCGCCGCCGACGAGCGCCAGCACGGGGACCCCGATCTGCGGGAGCCGCTCCCAGGTGCGGGTGACCGGTGTCGGTCGCACCGGCGGGACGGGCGCGCCGTCCGGGCCGACCTGCACGTGGTCGCGCAGGAGCTCGCGGGCCGTCGTCTCGACCAGGGACCAGACCGCCGGGTCGACGTCGTCGCGGGTGCGGTGCGGCCCTGGTACGAACCGCAGGAACGCCTCGACCCACGCCTCGGGGTCGGCCTCGCGCTCGGCGCGGGCCCAGTCGGCGAACACCTGCAGCGCCCAGGGTTCGGTGAAGCGCGGCTCGCTGGTCGCGGTGCCGCTGACGACGAGGCCGGCCACCCGGTGGGGGTGCTCGAGCGCCACGTCGACCGCGGTGCCCCCGCCCATCGACAGGCCGACCAGCACCGCGCGGGGCACGTCGAGCGCGTCGAGCAGCGCCACGACGTCGTCGCACAGCCGGTAGGGGCCGGTGGCGTCGGAGGTGCCGCCGTGGCCGCGGGCGTCAGGCGCGAGCAGGTGGCGGCCGTCCAGCCCGGCGAGCTGCGGGCCCCACATCCGGTGGTCGACCGCACCGCCGTGCAGGAGGACCACCGGGGTGCCGTCGCCCGGGCGCTCGACGACGGCGACCTCGTGGTCGGGGAGGGTCAGGTGCCGTGGCTGCATGACACCCAAGGTGTCATGTTGCGACCCAGATGACAACCGAGGTGTCATAGTCGGTTCGTGACCCCGCGCCCCGCACCGCTGCCGCCCGACGAGCTCGCCGACCGCCTGGCGCAGGTCTACGTCCTGCTCGGGCCCGTCTATCGCAAGGTGCTGCGGCTCGTGGAGCTCGACCAGCGCCGCACCGGCGTGTCGGTGGGGGTGCGGAACGTGCTCGACCAGCTGCGGCGCGGCGGCGAGCTCACCGTGCCGGCCCTCGCGCGCGGGCAGGACCTCAGCCGCCAGTACGTGCAGCGCGTGGTCGACGAGGCGCGCGAGGCCGGCTGGGTGGAGGTCGTCGACAACCCCGCGCACCGCCGGTCAGGGCTGGTGCGCCTCACGCGCGCCGGCGCCCGCGCCATCGACGCGGTCGTCGCCGGCGAGCTCGAGCGGCTCGCCCGGGTCGACGGCGACCTCACCGCCCGGGACGTGGACGCGACGCTGCGCGTCCTCGACCGGATGCAGGCCGCGCTCGACGACCTGCTGGCGGCCGACGACGCGCCGCGCTGACCCCCGCGGCGCGTCGTCGCGACCGCTCACCAGTCGGTGAGGGCGTCCCAGGCGTCGCTCGCCGCGTCGGACACCGCGTCGTAGGCACCCTCGGCGGCGTCGGACACCGAGTCGTACGCGTCGCCGGCCCACTCCGCGGCGGCGTCGTAGGCGTCGCCCGCCGCGTCCGAGACGGTGTCGTACGCGCCGGAGGCCATGTGCCCCAGGCCGTCGAGGATCTCGCCGTCGTCGAAGGCCTGCGCCGCCGCGTACGACTCCTCCTCGCCGACGAAGTCGAGCAGCCCGTCGCTCAGGGCGTCGCTGATGGCCCCGTCGGTGGCGTACTCGATGCCCGTGGCGATCAGCGCGCCGGCCCCGGCGGCCGCGATGACCGCGGCGCCCGCGGCACCGGCCGCCGCGCCGGCCACGCCCTCGGCCATCGGCGCGAGCAGCGCACCGGCGCCGCCGACGTACTGACCGACGTCCTTGATCGTCTGCTCGTCCTCACCCAGCTCGCTCATGGGTCCTCCTTCCTCGGAGCCGTGCCACGCCGGCACGACGCACCGGTTCGAGCGGCGTCGGTACCCCGGCGATACGGGTGCGGATCCTTTGTGCGCCAACGGGCAGCGCGGCGTATCAGGGCCGGTGCCTCCTCGCTCCGCTCCCCGACGTGGCGCGAGGCCACCCGGACGAGGGAGCACCGGTGTTCCACCAGGTCGACGCCGCGCTGGCGACGCTCATCACCGACGAGGCCCTGGGCGAGGCCGGTGTCGCGATCGCCTTCGACGTACCCAACCGGCCGTGGTTCGCCGCCGTGCAGGCGCCCACGGTGAACGCGTTCCTGTACGACGTCCGCGAGAACGCGTCGCGCCGCGACGTCATGCACGAGCCGGTGCTCGACGAGCAGGGCCGTGTCGTGGGGCGCAAGCCGCCGCCGCCGCGGTACGACCTGTACTACCTGCTCTCGGTGTGGGGCGTGCCCGACCCGGCGCTCGAGCACCACGTGATGGCGTCGGTGCTGGCGGCGCTGGCCCGCTTCGACGTGTTCCCGGCCGACCGGGTGCCCGAGGAGCTGCGCGGCCTGGGGCTGTGGCACCTCAACGTGGCCAACGGCCCGAAGCGGATGATGCCCGGCAACTTCGGCGGCGAGATGAAGCTGCAGGCCGAGGTGGCCGTCACCGTCCCGCTCCCCACCCGCGTCACGGCGCCGACCGCGCCGGCGGTGCACCGTCCGATGGATGTGCGGATGAGCGGCGCCGGCGGCCAGCGCGAGACGGTGACCGGACGCCCGCCCGCCGCCGGACCGCCCGCCGCCGCACCGCCCGCGGGTCCCGGCGGGCCGGGGGCACCTGCCGGGGTGCCGCG
>NZ_BAAHAF010000200.1:0-39416 GCF_054777815.1 Angustibacter speluncae
GTCCCGGCGGCGGTGGCGGCGGCTTCGGCGGCGGTGCCGGTCGTCCCGGCGGCGCTCCCGCCGGCGGCGGCTTCGGCAAGGGCAGCCGCGGTCGCGGCGGCACGCAGGGCGCCTTCGGGCGCGCCGGCGGCCGTCCGGTCCGTGGTCGCAAGAGCAAGCGCGCGAAGCGCCAGGAGTTCGACGCCCAGGCGCCGCCGTCGATGGCCGGCTCGACCGTCCCCCACGGCGACGGCAGCACGGTCATCCGGATCCGGCGCGGGTCGTCCCTGAACGACTTCGCCGAGCGCATCGACGCCAACCCCGCGGCGCTGGTCACCGTGCTCATCCACCTCGGTGAGATGGCCACGGCGACCCAGTCGCTGGACGAGGAGACCTTCCAGCTCCTCGGCGCCGAGCTCGGGTACGACATCCAGGTCGTCTCGCCCGAGGACGAGGAGCGCGAGCTGTTCGGCTCGTTCAACATCGACCTCGAGGCCGAGGCCGAGGGCGAGGGCGACGACGAGCTCGAGGCGCGTCCGCCGGTCGTCACGGTCGTGGGTCACGTCGACCACGGCAAGACCCGGCTGCTCGACGCCATCCGCCAGGCCGACGTGCTGTCGGGCGAGGCGGGCGGCATCACCCAGCACATCGGCGCGTACCAGGTGCGCACCGACCACGAGGGCGTCGAGCGGGCCATCACGTTCATCGACACCCCGGGTCACGAGGCGTTCACCGCCATGCGCGCCCGTGGTGCCAAGGTCACCGACATCGCGATCCTCGTGGTGGCGGCCGACGACGGCGTGATGCCCCAGACGATCGAGGCGCTCAACCACATGCAGGCGGCCGACGTGCCGATCGTGGTGGCCATCAACAAGATCGACGTCGAGGGTGCGAACCCGGACAAGATCAAGCAGCAGCTCACCGAGTACAACCTCGTCGCCGAGGAGTACGGCGGCGAGACGATGTTCGTGCCGGTCTCGGCGAAGCAGGGCCAGAACATCGACCAGCTGCTCGACGCCGTGCTGCTGACGGCCGACGCCGCGCTCGACCTGCGGGCCAACCCGGACAAGGACGCCCGCGGCGTGGCCATCGAGGCCCACCTCGACAAGGGCCGCGGCGCCACCGCGACCGTGCTGGTGCAGTCCGGCACGCTGCGGGTCGGCGACGCGATCGTCGCCGGCGCGGCCCACGGCCGCGTCCGCGCCATGCTCGACGAGCACGGCGAGAACGTCGAGGAGGCGCTGCCGTCGCGTCCGGTGCTGGTGCTCGGCCTGCAGGCCGTGCCCGGCGCGGGCGACACGTTCATCGTCGCCCCGGACGACCGCACCGCCCGGCAGATCGCCGAGCGCCGCGAGGCCGCCGACCGCGCCGCGGTCCTGGCCAAGCGCCGCAAGCGGATCAGCCTGGAGGACCTCACCGAGGCCCTGGCCGCGGGCAAGGTCGAGACGCTCAACCTCATCCTCAAGGGCGACGTGGCCGGTTCGGTCGAGGCGCTCGAGGAGTCGCTGCTGAAGATCGAGGTCGCGGGCGACGTCGAGCTGCGGATCATCCACCGCGGCGTGGGTGCGATCACCCAGAACGACGTCAACCTGGCCACGGTCGACAACGCGATCGTGATCGGCTTCAACGTGCGTCCCGCCGAGCGGGTCGCCGAGCTGGCCGAGCGCGAGGGCGTCGACCTGCGGTTCTACTCGGTGATCTACAACGCCATCGAGGAGGTCGAGAGCGCGCTCAAGGGCCTGCTCAAGCCGGAGTACGAGGAGGTGCAGCTCGGCACCGCCGAGGTGCGCGAGGTCTACCGCTCCTCGAAGTTCGGCAACATCGCGGGCTGCCTCGTGCGGTCGGGCATCGTGCGCCGCAACACCAGGGCGCGCCTGGTGCGCGACGGCACGGTCGTGGGCGACAACCTGTCGATCGAGTCGCTGCGCCGGTTCAAGGACGACGCGACCGAGGTCCGCGAGGGCTACGAGTGCGGTATCGGCCTGGGGTCGTTCAACGACATCAAGGTCGACGACGTGATCGAGACCTTCGAGATGCAGGAGAAGGCGCGAGCCTGATCACCGGGAGGTGCGGGTGATCGTCGGCTCGCTGCGGCTGGACGTCCTGCTCGGGGACGTCCACTCGCTGAAGCACAAGCGGGCGGTCCTGCGCCCCCTGCTCGCCGAGCTGCGTCGCTTCGACGTCAGCGCGGCCGAGACGGGGGCGCAGGACCTGCACCGCCGGGCCGAGGTCGGTGTGTCGCTGGTGGGCGGCGACCACCCCCACGTGCGCTCCGTGCTGGAGCGGTGCGAGCGGGTGGTCGCCGCCAACCCCGAGGTCGAGCTGCTCGCGGCGCGGCTGCGGGTGTGGGACGACGAGGACGAGTGAGAGGCAGGCACGCAGATGGCTGACCCGGCACGCGCACGCAAGCTGGCCGACCGGATCAAGGTGGTCGTGGCGGAGACGCTCGAGCGCAGGGTCAAGGACCCGCGCCTGGGGTTCGTCACCGTCACCGACACCCGCGTCACGGGCGACCTGCAGCACGCCACCGTCTTCTACACCGTGTACGGCGACGAGACCGAGAAGGCCGCGACCGCAGCGGCTCTCGAGTCGGCGAAGGGCAAGCTGCGCTCGGAGATGGGCAAGGCCGTCGGCACCCGGCTGACGCCGACGCTGGAGTTCGTCGCCGACGCCGTCCCCGAGAACGCCGCCTCGATCGCCGACCTGCTCGCGGCCGCCAAGGCCAAGGACGCCGAGGTCGCCGCGCTCGCGCAGGGCAAGCAGTACGCCGGCGAGGCCGACCCCTACCGCCACCCCGAGCTCGACGACGTCGCCCCGGACGACGAGGACGACGACGAGGGCGAGTGATCCCGCCGCCCGGCGGGCTGGTGCTCGTCGACAAGCCGCAGGGCTGGACGAGCCACGACGTCGTCGCCCGGGTGCGCCGGCTGGCCTCCACCCGGCGGGTGGGGCACGCGGGGACGCTCGACCCGATGGCGACCGGCGTGCTGGTGCTCGGCGTCGAGCGGGCCACCAAGCTGCTCACCTACCTGGTGGGGGCCGACAAGACCTACACGGCGACGGTCCGGCTCGGCGTCACCACCGTCACCGACGACGCCGAGGGCGACCCCACCGCGGTCGTCGACGCGTCCGGGGTCGACCTGGCCGCCGTGCGCAGGGCGGCCGTCCCGCTCACCGGGCCGATCGCCCAGGTGCCCAGCTCGGTCAGCGCGATCAAGGTCGACGGCAAGCGGTCCTACGCCCGGGTGCGTGCGGGGGAGGGCGTCGAGCTCGCCGCCCGGCCCGTGACCGTGCACCGGTTCGACGTGCTGGGCTCGCGCCCCGGCGACCACGACGGCACCCCGGTGCTCGACGTCGACGTCGAGGTCGAGGTGTCCTCCGGCACGTACGTCCGGGCGCTGGCGCGCGACCTCGGCGCGGCGCTCGGCGTCGGCGGGCACCTGACCGCGTTGCGCCGCACCCGCGTCGGCCCCTACGGCCTCGACCGCTGCCGGACGCTGGAGCAGCTCGAGACCGACCTCGCCCTGCTGCCCTCGGCCGACGCCGCGCGGGCGGCGTTCCCGGCGCGCGAGCTCACCGAGGAGGAGGCGCAGGCGCTGTCGCACGGCCGCCCGCTCGAGGCCGCCGGCCTGGGGGAGGGCCCGGTCGCGGCGTTCGCCCCCGACGGCACGCTGGTCGCGCTGCTGACCGAGCGCGGCACCCGGGCGCGACCGCTGCTCGTCCTGCACGCCGCGGGCTGACCAGCAGAACCCAGCTCCGGCTGGTATCTACCCATTTGTCCGAATTTCCGGTAGACAGTCCTGCGGACCATCCACCGATTCGCAGGAGGACCCATGACCGTCCGCACCAGGATCGCCGGCGCGCTCGCGGCCGGGACGCTGGTCGCCGGTGCGCTGCTCGGGAGCGCACCGTCGTCCGAGGCCCCGGACACCACCGCGACCGCCACCGCCGTACCGCAGGCCGCCTCGGGCTACGTGCCCGGCTCCGCCGACGACGCCCAGAACGACCGGCTCCGCGCCCAGCTCGAGCAGGCGCTCGCCGCGCAGGGCGGCGAGCTGCGCACCGGGCCGCAGGCCACCGCCGAGGACGCCGCGACCGTCTACTTCGACGCCTCGCAGGCGCCCTCGTTCGCGTCCGAGATCCGCCAGTCGGCCTCGATCTGGAACTCCTCGGTCAGCAACGTCCGCCTCGTCGAGGGCAGCCCGGCGTCGCTGGAGTACTACGAGGGCAACGACTCCCGTGGCTCGTACGCCTACAGCGACGGTCGCGGCAACGGGTACGTCTTCCTCGACTACGCGCAGAACGACGTCTACGACTCGCTGCGCGTCACCACGCACGAGACCGGCCACGTGCTGGGCCTGCCCGACAACTACAGCGGCCCGTGCAGCGAGCTGATGAGCGGCGGCGGCCCCGGCCCGTCGTGCACGAACGCCTACCCGAACTCGGCCGAGATCGCGTCCGTGGACGCGATCTGGTCGGGCTCGTTCGCCCAGTCCGACCTGGCGCTCGCCGCGTTCGGCGCTCGCTGAGCAGCACCCGCACCAGCCTGCAGCACGAGAGCACCGCCGGTCAGCGACCGGCGGTGCTCTCGCGCACGAGCAGCTCGTGCCCGACGACGACCTCCTGCGGGTCATCGGCGTCGCCGCCGACGCGGCGGTCGAGCAGGGCCAGGGCCTCACGCGCCAGGGCGTCGAGGTCCGGGCGCACGCTGGTCAGCGACGGGACGCTGTACGCGCCGTCCTCGATGGCGTCGATCCCGACGATCGCGACGTCGTCGGGGACGCGCACGCCCGCCAGCGCCAGGCCACGCAGCGCGCCGACGGCCAGCAGGTCGTCGAAGCAGAACAGCGCGTCCGGCCGGTCGGGCCGGGCGAGCAGCTCCGTGGCGGCGCGCGCGCCGTGCGCCCGGCCGAACTCCTCGACCTCGACGACGAGCGAGTCGTCCACGGGCACACCGGCTTCCGCGTGCGCGTCGCGCCACCCGCGCAGCCGCAGGTGCGCCGTGCCGGCGCTCTCGCGACGCTGCGCGCCGACCGCGGCGACGCGTCGCCGTCCGAGCGCGAGCAGGTGCGCGGTCGCCTCCCGCGCCGCGGCGACGTTGTCGATCGCGACGTGGTCGACCGGCCCGTCGAGCACCCGCTCGCCGAGCAGCACGACGGGGACCGACGGGCGCTGCCCGCGCAGGTCGTCGGCGCCCAGGGCGAGCGGGCTCAGCAGCACGCCGTCGACGAGGTGCGCGCCGCGGCCGTCGAGCAGCTCGAGCTCGCGCTCGCGGACGCCGTCGGTCTGGTCGATCAGCACGGTCCAGCCGTGCGTCGCCGCGGCGGCGATCGTGGCGCGGGCCAGGGCGCTGAAGTACGGGGCGTCCAGCGCGGGGACGGCGAGCGCGACCACGCCGGTGCGGCCCTGCCGCAGCTGGCGGGCCGACAGGTTCGGCCGGTAGCCGAGCTCGGCCAGGCTGGCCTCGACCCGCTCGCGGGTCGACGGCGAGACCCGCACGGTGCCGCGGACGACGTTCGAGACCGTCTTCACCGACACGCCCGCGTGCTCGGCCACCTGCTTCAGGCCGATCCGCGCGCTCCCCGAGACCACCACGACCGAGCACGCTACCGCCCCGGCGGCGGGGAGGTTCGTCATCGACCGACCCTTTACAACGTTGTAAACGTTCGATAGGAATGCGCCATGGCTACCTCGGCGACGGTGCGGGTGTCCCCGGCGGACGTGCGGGCGCGGATCGACCGCCGGCTGTTCGGCTCGTTCGTCGAGCACATGGGGCGGTGCGTCTACACCGGCGTCTTCGAGCCCGACCACCCCACCGCCGACGCGGACGGCTTCCGCGGCGACGTGGCCGACCTCGTCCGCGAGCTCGGCCCCACCGTGCTGCGCTACCCCGGCGGCAACTTCGTCTCCAGCTACAAGTGGGAGGACGGCGTCGGGCCCCGCGAGCAGCGTCCGACCCGGCTCGACCTGGCGTGGCGCTCGATCGAGCCCAACGACCTCGGCCTGGACGAGTTCGTGCCGTGGGCGCGCTCGGTGGGCGCCGAGCCGATGATGGCCGTCAACCTCGGCACCCGCGGCGTGCACGAGGCGATCGACGTCCTCGAGTACACGAACCACCCGGGCGGCACCTACTGGTCCGACCTGCGGGCCGAGCACGGCGCCAAGGAGCCGCACGACGTGCGGCTGTGGTGCCTCGGCAACGAGCTCGACGGGCCGTGGCAGATGGGCGCCAAGACCGCCGAGGAGTACGGCCGGCTCGCGCACGAGACCGCCAAGGCGATGCGGATGGTCGACCCGACGATCGAGCTGGTCGCGGTCGGCAGCTCGAACCACCAGATGCCGACCTTCGGCAGCTGGGAGCGGACCGTCCTGGAGCACACCTACGACCAGGTCGACCACCTCTCGCTGCACGCCTACTACGAGGAGCACGACGGCGACCGCGCCAGCTTCCTCGCCAGCGCCGTCGACATGGACGCCTTCATCGACGAGGTCGCCGCGATCTCCGACCGGGTCGGCGCCGCACGCGGGTCGTCGAAGCGGCTCACGCTCTCGTTCGACGAGTGGAACGTCTGGTACCAGTCGCGCTTCGTCGGCCAGACCAACCTCGACTGGACGTTCGCCCCGCACCTGATCGAGGACGACTACACGGCCGTCGACGCCGTCGTGGTCGGCAGCCTGATGATGTCGCTGCTCGAGCACAGCGACCGCGTGGCGATCGCCTGCCAGGCGCAGCTGGTGAACGTGATCGCCCCGATCCGCACGCTGCCGGGGGGTCCGGCGTGGCGGCAGAGCGCGTTCCACCCGTTCGCGCTGACCGCGCGGCACGCCCGCGGTCACTCGCTGCGCACCGAGGTCAGCGCGCCCCGGCTCGCCACCGACCGCTACGACCAGGTCGACGCGCTGCAGGTGACGGCCACCCACGACCCCGAGGCGGGCGAGGCGTGCCTGCTGCTCGTGCACCGCGGGCAGGACGGCGTGCTGCCGGTCGACGTCGACCTCACGGCGTTCGGCGCGGGCACCCAGGTGCTCGAGCACGTGCAGCTCGCCGGTGACGGCACCACCACCAACACCCCCGACCACCCCGACGCGGTCGCACCGGTCGTCGTCGGCGGCACCGGCGTGCGCGACGGGGTCCTGGCCCTCGAGCTGGCGCCGGCGTCCTGGTCGATGCTGCGCCTCGCCGTCCCCGGTGCGCGCGCCGGCGACCCCGACTGACCGCCTCCACCCCGCGACCCCACTACCACCCCGAGACCCCACCACCACCCCCGACACCCACCGCACGACATCGACGGAGATGAGTGACATGGCCGACACCCGGCGCCCCCTCGGCAGCACCACCCTCTGGACCCCCGACGCCCTGTCGCGGCGCGGCTTCCTCGGTCTCGGCGGGGCCCTCGGTCTCGGCCTCGGGCTCGCCGCCTGCGGCGGGGGCGGCGGCGGTGCGGCCTCCCGCGCCACCGGCGACGGCGGCGCGGGCGGCTACGACGGCCCCGCCGTCGAGCTGGCGTTCTGGAACGGCTTCACCGGCGGCGACGGCCCGATCATGCGCGACATGGCCGACACCTTCAGCGCGGACCAGGCGAACATCGACGTGAAGATGACGACGATGGAGTGGGCCGACTACTACCAGAAGGTCCCGTCGGCGGTCACGACCGGCAACGGCCCGGACGTCGGCATCATGCACGTCGACTCCCTGGCCACCAACGCCGCCCGCGGCGTCATCCAGCCGCTCGACGACGTCGCCGAGGCGCTCGGCTTCAAGGAGGAGGACTTCGCGGCGGAGGTCTGGAACGCCGGCATCTACGACGGCGCGCGCTACGGCATCCCGCTCGACGTCCACCCGCTCGGCATGTTCTACAACAAGACCGTCCTCGAGCAGGCCGGGCTCGACCCCGAGAACCCGCCGCAGACGATGGACGACTACATGGCCGCGCTCGCCGAGCTGAAGAAGGCCGGCATCCAGGGCCACTGGGCCACGCCGTTCCAGTTCACCGGCGCGTTCCAGTTCCAGTCGCTGCTGTGGCAGTTCGGCGGCGACCTGTTCAACGAGGACACCACCGAGGCGACGTTCAACTCCGACGCCGGCGTCGAGGCGCTCACCTGGCTGCGCTCGCTGGTCGACCAGGGGTACAGCCCCTCGGACGTCGGCCAGGACGCCGACAGCATCGCGTTCCAGAACGGGCAGGCGGCGTTCTGCTGGAACGGCATCTGGGCGATGAACCAGTACGCCGAGGTGTCCGGCCTGGAGTGGGGCGCGGCGCCGCTGCCGCAGATCGGCGACCAGCCGGGCGCCTGGGCGGGCTCGCACCAGTTCGTCATCATGAAGCAGCGTCGGCCCGACGAGAACAAGCTCGAGGCCGCGAAGGTCTTCATCAACGAGATCAGCCAGCAGTCGCTGGAGTGGGCGGGCGGCGGCCAGGTGCCGGCGCGCAAGGAGATCCGCGAGGGTGCCGACTTCGCCGCGCTCGAGGTGCAGTCCACGCTCGCGCAGCAGGTCGACGCGCTCCGGTTCCCGCCGCCGGTCGCCGGTGTCGGCGACGCCCTGGCGCCGATGAACGAGGCCGTGAACCTCGCCGTGCTCGGCAGGTCCGAGCCGAAGGCCGCCCTCGACGACGCCGCGTCGCAGGCGGCGAAGATCCTCGAGGAGAACCGCAAGAAGTACGGGGGCTGAGCCTCGTGGCACCACGTCCGCGCTCGCCCAAGGCTCCCGGGCCGCTGACGCCGTACCTGTTCCTCGCGCCCTTCGGGATCCTGTTCGTCACGTTCGTGCTCGGTCCGGCCCTGTACGGGCTCTGGATCAGCCTGCACGAGTGGGACTACATGCTCCCGAACCAGCCGTTCGTCGGGCTGGAGAACTACACCGACCTGCTCGACCCGGAGTCGGTCGTCTACGGCGACTTCTGGCAGAGCATGCGGGCGACCGCGGTGTTCACGCTGGCGAGCGTGCCGCTGCTCGTCGTCGTGCCGCTGGTCGTCGCGCTGCTGCTGAACCGGGACTTCCGCGGCCGCAACGTGTTCCGCGCCATCTACCTCGCGCCGTTCGTCCTGGGCATCGCGGTCGTCGGCGTGCTGTGGCGGTTCCTGCTCGACCGCAACATCGGCTTCGTCAACTACGCCCTCGGCGTGGTCGGGCTGCCCGACGACACGGCCTGGCTGACGTCGATGCCGTGGGCGTGGGTGTCGCTGGTGGTGCTCACGGTCTGGTGGACGATGGGCTTCAACGCGATCATCTACCTCGCCGGGCTGCAGGACGTGCCACGCCAGCTCTACGAGGCGGCGCGCATCGACGGCGCCACCCGCTGGCAGGAGTTCCGCTTCGTCACCCTGCCGTCGCTGCGTCCGGTGATGCTGTTCGTCGTCACCATCACGATCCTGGCGTCGGCCAACATGTTCGGGCAGTCGTTCCTGGTGACCCAGGGCGCGCCGGGCAACGAGACCCGCACGGCGATCATGTACATCGCGAACGAGGGCCTCGCCGGTTTCCGGATGGGCAACGCCGCGGCGATGAGCTACGTGCTGGCCGCCGTGCTGGCCGTGATCGCCGTCCTGAACTTCCGCCTCCTGCGGCCAAGGGACTGAGCCATGACGACGACGACGAGATCCTCCCGCGTCTCCCGCACCCTGGTGCTGGTGGCGATGATCGGGCTCGCGTTGGTGATCGTGGGCCCGCTGCTGTGGATGGTGACGACCTCGCTGCGGACGAACTCCGACGCGACGAGCCTGCCGCTGTCGTGGATCCCGCGCGAGCCCTCGCTCGACGGGTACACCGAGATCATCTCGGCCAACTCCGACGCCACCCCGGTGCTGCGCTGGTTCCTCAACAGCATGGTGGCCGCCACGGCCCACATGCTGCTGGTGCTGGTGGTGACCTCGCTGGCGGGCTACGCGCTGGCCCGGATGGAGTTCCCCGGCAAGAAGGTCATCTTCTGGCTGATCATCCTGACGCTGTTCATCCCCGGGTTCGTCTTCCTGATCCCGAACTTCCTCATCGTCGACCGGCTCGGCTGGCTCGACACCCTGTGGGCGCTCATCGTCCCCGGGGCGGCAGGGGCGTTCGGGGTCTTCTTCTTCCGGCAGTTCTTCAGCGCGCTGCCGGTCGAGCTCGAGGAGGCCGCGCTCATCGACGGGGCGAACTACTGGCAGATCTTCCGGCGCATCATCGTGCCGCTCAGCAAGCCGGCGTTCGCCACGCTGGCCGTGCTGTCGTTCCTGGCCAACTGGAACGACTTCCTGTGGCCCGTCTACGTGCTGTTCAGCGCCGAGAACCTGACGCTGCCACCGGGTCTGAGCATCCTGCAGGGCGCGTACACCACGAACTACCCCGTCATCATGGCCGGCGCCGTGCTGGCCAGCGTCCCCGTCCTGATCCTGTTCTTCTTCACCCAGCGCTGGGTGATCGAGGGTGTCGCGCAGAGCGGCCTGAAGGGTTGACCCGCATGAGGAACCTGCTCCGTCCCGTCGTCCCCGGCGCGGTGGCGCTGCTGGCCCTGGGCCTGCTGCCCAGCACCGCCGGTGCCGCGCCCGACACCTCCGCCGCCACGCTGACCAACCCGGTCACGCGCGAGATCGCCGACACCTGGGCCGATCCCGCGGTGATCCGAGGCAAGGACGGCTGGTGGTACGCCTACGCCACCAGCGACCCGCTGCGCGAGGGCGACACCGAGATCGAGCCGATGCACGTGGCGCGCTCGCAGGACCTCGTCGACTGGGAGTACCTCGGCAACGTCTTCGACGAGGCCGCCGAGCCGGCCTGGGCCGACGACGACAGCTTCTTCTGGGCGCCCGACATCCGCTACGTCGACGGCCGGTACGTCCTCTACTACACGGCGACGAACACGCTGGTGTCCGACCAGGACTTCGACGTCGCGATCGGCGTCGCCACGGCGCCGGCACCGACCGGGCCGTGGACCGACTCGGGCGCTCCGGTGGTCGCGCCCCGTCCGTCCGGCAACGGCGACTACCTCGGGACGATCGACCCGACGATGCTCACCGCCCTCGACGGCACCCGGTACCTGTACTACGGCGGCTACTACGGCGGCATCTTCGTCACCGAGCTGACCGACGACGGCCTGCGCGCGGTGGGGGAGCCCACCCGCGTCACCATCGACAACCGGTACGAGGGCGCGTACGTCGTCGAGCGCGACGGCGCGTACTACCTGATGGCGTCGTCGGCGAACTGCTGCGCCGGCCCGGCCACCGGCTACAGCGTCTTCGTCGGGAGGTCGGACAGCCCGACCGGGCCGTTCCTCGACCGGGACGGGCTGTCGCTGCTCGACTCGCGGGTCGGCGGCACGACGGTGGTCAGCCCCAACGGCAACACCTGGATCGGGCCCGGGCACCACGCGGTGCTCACCGACGCGTCCGGCCAGGACTGGATGGCGTACCACGCGATCGACCGCGACGACCCGTACCTGAACGGCACCGACGGCATCAACGAGCGGCCGATGCTGCTCGACCGTCTCGACTGGGTCGACGGCTGGCCGACGGTGAACGCGGGCGCCTGGGCGTCCGACCAGCCGGTCGCGGCACCGGTGACCACCGGTCCGGTCGACGACGCCTTCGACGCCGGCATCGCGGCGCGCGACTGGCGCCGGGTCGGCGGCGGCTGGACGACCCGCACCGAGCCCGACGCCGGCACCTACGTGCACCGCACGGTGTCCGGCCCGACGCCCGGCCTGCTGCTGGCGAAGGACGAGGTGCCCGCGGACCGTCGCGTCGAGGCCGACGTCCGCTCGCCGGAGGCCGTGCTCGGCGCGGCCGGCGGCACCGGCACCGCGGGGCTCGTCGTGCGCTGGTCCGGCGCGCGCGACCACGTCGTCGCCGCCGTCGACGCGTCCGCGTCGGCCCTGGTGGTCACGACCACCCGCGGCGGCCGCTCGACGAGCGTGAGCGAGCCGCTGCCGGCGTCGTTCGACCCGACCAGCTGGCACACGCTCGCGGCCGAGCTGCGCGGCGACCGGCTCGTCGTCGACGTCACCGACGCCGGGCTCGGCGACCCCTACGCGGTGCTCGAGACCGAGCTGGCGCCCGACCGGCGCGCCACCGGCGTCGTCGGCGTCCTTGCGGACGACGGCCCCGTCGACGTCGACAACGTCCTGGCGGCGGGGCTCTTCACGCCGGTCACCGAGCTCGCGCCGGTACCCGAGGTCGGCGAGGTCGACCCGGCGTACTCGGACGAGTTCGACGGCGGCCTGGCACCGGGGACGACCTGGGTGCGCCAGGACCCCGACGCGCGGGTCGAGGGCGGCGAGCTGGTCTGGCCGACGCAGGCCGCCGACCTGGTCGGCGACGTGAACGACGCGGCCGTGCTGCTGCGCGACGCGCCGCAGGGCGACTACGTGGTCGAGACGAAGCTGACCATCGACCTCGGGACCGAGACCGTGCGCAACTTCCAGCAGGGCGGTCTGGTGGCCTACGTCGACGACGACGAGTTCCTGCGGCTGTCGCACGTGGCGATCTGGAACACCCGCCAGACCGAGTTCGCCAAGGAGCTGCGCTACGACGGCGGCACGCGGTTCGGCGGGATGCTCGTCGGGACGCCGGCCGACACCACGTGGCTGCGGCTCGCGCACACCGTCGACCCGGGGAACGGCGAGCACGAGCTGCGCGCCGCGACGAGCCGCGACGGCGAGCACTGGACCTGGGGCGGCACCTGGACGCTGCCCGCGGGCAGCGAGCCGCGGATCGGTCTGGTGGCGCAGGGCGGCGACTCGCCGCAGGCGACGGCCCGGTTCGACTACCTGCGGGTGCACCGGTGAGGTCGGGGGCGAGGGTGGCGGCGGCCTGCCTGGCCGCGGCCGCCCTCGCCCTGACGGGCTGCGCCGCGGACGACGCGGGCGCGGTGGAGGACGCGACGAGCGCGACCGACCAGGAGGGTGCGCAGGTGGAGCAGGAGCAGGCGGGCGACCGCGACCGGGTGTTCGACGAGAACTTCCCCGACCCGCACGTGATCGCGGTCGACGGCACGTTCTGGGCGTACGCCACCAACGGCGAGGGCTCGAACCTGCCGGTGCTGCGCTCGTCCGACCTGCGCTCGTGGGAGCGGGTCGGCGACGGTCTGCCGACCCTCGGGGCGTGGGCGACCACCGGCAGGACGTGGGCGCCCGAGGTGCTCGTCACCGACGACGGGCGGTACGTCGCCTACTACACCGCGGCCGGACGCGAGAGCGGGCGGCAGTGCATCGGCCGCGCGGTCGCGACCGACCCCGCCGGGCCCTTCGTCGACGACAGCACGGTGCCGCTGGTGTGCCAGGCGGACGAGGGCGGCTCGATCGACGCCAGCCCGTTCCGCGACGAGGACGGCAGCCTGTACCTGCTCTGGAAGAACGACGGCAACGCGGTCGGGCGCGACACCTGGCTCTACGCCCAGCCGCTCGCCCCCGACGGGCTGTCGCTGGTGGGCGAGCCGGTGCAGCTGCTGCAGCAGGACGCCCCCTGGGAGGGCGACCTGGTCGAGGCGCCGTTCCTGTGGCGGCACACCGACCCCGCGACCGGCGAGGGGCAGCTGTTCCTGTTCTTCTCCGCCAACGACTACGGCTCGGCCGACTACGCCGTCGGCTACGCGCGCTGCGAGACCCCGCTGGGTCCGTGCACCAAGGGCGAGGAGAACCCGATCCTCACCTCGGCCGGCGAGGCAGCCGGCCCCGGCCACAACAGCGTCGTCGAGGCCGACGGGAAGGCGTGGTTCGTCTACCACGCCTGGGCGCCGGACTCGATCGGGTCGACCTTCCCGGGGCGGACGATGTGGATCAGCGAGCTCGTCGTGGAGGACGGCGTCCCCGTGGTGCGGGGACCGGCCTGACGCAGACCGGCCTGACGCAGACCGGCCTGACGCAGACCGGCCTGACGCCCGGCCTGACGCAGACCACCCCGCGGCCGGACCGTAGGGTGTGCGCCGTGGACCGGTGGACCAGCGCGGACGACGTGCCGCCCGGCCACGGCCCCTCGGTCGTGGCGATCGGCAACTTCGACGGCGTGCACCGCGGGCACCGCAGCGTCCTCGTCCGCCTGATCGAGGAGGCCCGCGCCCGCGACGCGCGCGCGGTCGCCATCACCTTCGACCCGCACCCGCTGCAGCTGCTGCACCCCGAGCGCGCCCCCGAGCTGCTCACCGGCACCGCGACCAAGCTCGACCTGCTGGCGGCCACCGGCATCGACGCCGCGTTCGTCATGCCGTTCACCCGCGAGCTCGCGTCGATGACGCCGCGCGAGTTCGTGCAGCAGGTGCTCGTCGACCTGCTCGGCACCGTCGCCGTCGCCGTCGGGCACGACATCCGGTTCGGCGTCCGGAACTCCGGCGACCTGGCGACGATGCAGGGGCTCGGCGCCGAGCTGGGCTTCGACGTGGTCGTCCTCGACGACGTCACCGGCCCGGTGCACGGCGCGCCGTCCGAGGGACGCCGCTGGTCCTCGTCCTGGGTGCGCGAGCTGCTCACCGCGGGCGACGTCGCGTCCGCCGCCGACGTGCTCGGCCGTCCGCACCGGGTGGTGGGCGAGGTGGTGCACGGCGACCACCGCGGCCGCGAGCTCGGGTTCCCGACCGCGAACCTGGCGCAGGCGGCGACGGGCATGGTGCCCGCCGACGGCGTCTACGCCGGCTGGCTCGTGCGGCTCGACCTGGACGCCGAGGAGCCCGACCGGGTGCTCCCCGCGGCGGTCTCGATCGGCACCAACCCGACCTTCGACGGCACCGTGCGCCGGGTCGAGGCCCACGTGCTCGACCGCACCGACCTCGACCTGTACGGCGAGACCGTCGCCGTCGAGCTGGTCGAGCGGCTGCGCGACACCATCGCGTACACAGGGGTCGAGCCGCTGGTCGCCCAGATGCACCAGGACGTCGCCCGCTGCCGCGAGGTGCTGTCGGTGGTCGCGCCGTGACGTCCCGGCCGTGAGGCGCGCGTGAAGCACCTGACGCCGCCCGACCCGCACGACCCGGCGGCGGTGCGCGCGGCCGCCGAGACCTGGTTCCTGGCCAAGGGCCTGCCCTGGTTCGTCGACGCCGAGCACGAGCGGGTCGAGTCGCTGCTCGTCCGCGGCCGGCTGACCCAGATCGTCCTCGGGGCGGCGCTGGTGGCGGTGGCGTTCGGCGTCGGGTCGGGCTGGCTGTCCGGTCAGGCGTCCAGCGGCGCCGCCGTGTCGGCGACGGTGATCGGGCTCGTGCTGTTCGGCTGGTCGCTGTGGCGGCTGCGGTTCGGGCCGGTGCTCACCTGGGCGCTGAGGCGCACCCGCTCCGCGCTCGGCCTGCTGGTCCCGCTCGTGACCCGCGCGCTGCCGCTGCTGCTGTTCTTCAACGTCGTCATGTTCATCAACACCGAGGTGTGGCAGGTCGCCTCCTCGCTGCCGGTGGGCGTGCTGTGGCTGACCGTGCTGCTGTTCGCCGCGCTCGCCGTGCTGTTCCTCGTGGCCCGGCTGCCCGAGGAGGTCGACCGGGTGCTCGGCGAGGTCGACGACGAGCAGGACGGCGTCGCGCTGCGCCGGGCGGTGGCGGGCACCCCGGTCGAGGAGGCGACCGGTCGGCTGCTCGACGACCTCACGCCCGAGCAGCGGGCGGAGCTGCGGGTGCCGCTCGGACGGCTGCAGCGGGTGAACCTCATGCTCGTGCTGCTCGTGGTGCAGGCCACCCAGGTGCTGCTGCTCGCGCTGGCCGTGTTCGCGTTCTTCGTCCTGTTCGGGACGGTGGCGATCCGGCCCGAGATCGTCGAGTCGTGGATCGGGCACCCCCCGACCGGCGGCTCGCTCAGCACCCAGCTCGGTCAGGTCTCGATCTTCCTGGCGGCGTTCTCGGGCCTGTACTTCACCGTCTACGCGATCACCGACGAGACCTACCGGCGGCAGTTCTTCACCCAGATCACCACCGAGCTCGAGCACGCCGTCGGCGTCCGGGCCGTGTACCGCGCCCTGCGCTGAATCCCTCAGCGCAGCGCGACCGCGAGCTCCTGGACGACCTCGGCGAGCGCCTGGTGCGCGGCGGGCGCGAAGCCCGGGAGCGAGAAGAACCCGTGCGGGACGCCCTCGTAGCGCGTGTACCGGACGGCCACCCCGGCGGCGCGCAGCGCGTCGGCGTAGCGCTCGCCGTCGTCCTCGAGCGGGTCGTTGTCGGCGGTGAGCACGAGCGCCGGCGCGACGCCCTCGAGGTCGGCGTGCAGCGGGCTGACCGCGGGGTCGTCGGGCGCCAGGTCGCTGCCGCCGAGGTAGTGCGCGAGGAAGGCGTCGATGCTGCGCCGCGGCAGCACCGGGGCGTGCGGGCGCGCGGCGATCGACGGCGACGACAGCGTCAGGTCGACCGCGGGGTAGACGAGCACCTGCTGGCGCAGCGGGGCGGGCGGCGCGTCGGGGCCGCCCGCGCGCAGGGCGTCGCGGTGCCGGATCGCGAGCAGCGCCGCGACGTTGCCGCCCGCGCTGTCGCCGGTCACCGCCACCCGGGACGCGTCGACGCCGACGACCGCCGGCTCGCGCAGCAGGTGGGCGAGCACCGCCCAGCAGTCGTCGACCGCGGCCGGGGCCGGGTGCTCGGGCGCCAGCCGGTAGTCGACCGACACCACGACCGCGTCGAGCCGGGCGGCGAGGGTGCTGCAGGCCCAGTCGTTCTGCTGCAGGTTGCCGAGCACCCAGCCGCCGCCGTGGGCGTTCAGCACCAGCGGTGCGGCGCCCGACGCGCGGTGCCCGCGGTACACGCGGACGGGGACGCCGGCCAGCACCTGGTCACGGACGGCCACCCCGCGCGCCCGGCGGCCCAGGCTGAGCGGCAGCAGCACCGGCGGCAGGTCGCGCTCGCGGGTGCGGCGGATGCGGTCGGCGTCCATCCGGCCGACGTCGAACCGGCCGGTCAGCTGCAGGGCGCGGGTGAGCAGCTGGGTGCGCAGGGGGAGCGGCTGGGAGGGTCGCACGGGTCCATCCGACCAGACGGCGCCGGTGGGTGCTCGGTCGAGGTCGCTCACTCGAGGGCGAGCGGGCCGAGGCGCTGGACGACCGCGTCCGCGCCGACGGGGGTGAGGCGGACGGCGCGGCTGCCGCGCTCGCGCCGCACCCACCCCGCGCCGGTGGCGAGGCCGAGCAGCGCGGCGCCCGCTGCGCCGCCGAGGTGCGGACGGCGCTCGGTCCAGTCCAGGCACGACCGCGCGGCCGGGCGGCGGCCTGCCTGCAGGCGCGCGACCTCGCCGGCCTCGAGGTCGTCGAACCAGTCCGCCCCGGCGGGCGTCAGGTCGACCCCGTGGGTGAGCAGGCCGCGAGCGACCATCGCGTCGGTGAGCGCGACGCCGAGGCGGCCGGCGAGGTGGTCGTAGCAGGTGCGGCCGCGGGCCAGCGCCGCCGACGCGCGCACCCGGCGCAGGCTGCCGCTCTCGGGCGGCGGCGGGCCGACGTGGGCGAGCAGCGTCTCGAGCAGCGCGGCCTGCCCCGGGCCGGCGAGGCGCAGGTAGCGGTGCCGGCCCTGCCGCTCCTGCACCAGCAGCCCGCCCGCGACCAGCCGGTCGAGGTGGGCGCTGGCGGTCGACGGCGCGATGCCCGCCGCCCCGGCGAGCTCGCCCGCCGTCCACGCGCGGCCGTCGAGCAGCGCGAGGCAGAGCGCCGCCCGGGTGGGGTCGGCCACCAGGGCCGCGAGCGCGGCGACGTCGGCGGCGACCCCGGTCTGCGCTCCCACCGGTCCATCGTGCCCCGCCGACGTGTCGGCACCCGCCGAACCGTCGGCCGGGCAGCCTGGACGCCATGAGCGACGACGTCCGCCGTGCCCGCCCGTCCGAGGCTGCTGCCGTGCTCGAGGACCCGGCCTGGGTGGTGTCGGTGGTCGCGGCGCCAGCCGTCGGCGCGAGGAGCCTGGCGTGGCTGCGCGCGCACGTCGTCCGGTTCAGCGAGGGACCCGCCCACGCGCGCCGCCGCGCACTCGTCGACGCCGTGCTCGCGCAGCGGGTGCCGACGACGCTGCGGCGGGCGGGCGACCCGACCGCCACGCTCGCGGCCGCGCTCGGCCTGCCGCGCGAGTCGGCGCGCGACGTGCGGACGGTCGCCGCGTCGTACCAGCCGCACGTGGTGCAGGACCCGGCAGCCGACGGCACGGTCGACCGGCTCGAGGCGGGTGGGGGCGGGCGGTACGACGAGCCGACGGCCGCGGTGATCTGCGCGGTCGTGCAGGCCTCGGCCGCCGTCGACGCCGCGCTGGCGGGACGCCGGCCGCCCGTACCCGCCACCCGTCGCATCGGCCCCGCCGGGGAGCTGCTCGAGGTGCCGCTCGACGACCTGCCGTTCGGCGCGGGGCGGCACGCCTGCCCCGGACAGGCCCACGCGGACGCCCTGGTGGCCGGCGCCACCGCCTTCGCGCGGCTGCACCACGGGCCGGAGCCGCTGGTGCTGCCGAACGCCTGGGACGTGGCGTCGGCCGCGGCGCTCGTGCGGGCGGGCTTCGCGGCCGTCGGCACCACGAGCCTCGGGGTGGCGGCTGCGCTGGGGGTGCCCGACGCCGGCGGGCACGCCGCGGACGCGACGCTCGACCTGGCGCGGCGGCTGGCCGCGCTGCCCGTGCCGGTCACCGTCGACCTCGAGTCCGGCCTCGTGCACGGCGACCCGCACGAGCTCGGTGCCCGGCTCTGGGAGGCCGGGGTCGCCGGCGTCAACGTCGAGGACGGGCGCGGCGCCGCGCTGGCCGACCCCGCCGAGCAGGTCGCGGTCGTGCGGGCGCTCAAGTCCGGGGCGCCCGGGCTGTTCGTGAACGCGCGCACCGACACGCACTGGCTGGGCGACCGGCTCGGCGCCGCGGACCGCAGCAGCACCCTCGACCGGCTGCGCGCCTACGCCGACGCCGGCGCCGACGGCGTGTTCGTGCCCGGCCTGACCGACGAGCGCGCGCTCGCCGAGGTGGTGGCCGCCGTGCCGCTGCCGGTGAACGTGCTGGCGCAGCTGCCGCTGCCCGCGCTGCGCGACCTGGGCGTCCGGCTCGTCAGCACCGGCTCGTTGCTCGCCCGCGCGGCGCTGGGTGCGGTCGTGCGGACGGCCGAGGCGGTGCGCGACGGCGCGCCGGGTGCCGAGGCGGCCCCGGACGCGCTCGCGTACGACGTCGCGGACGACCTCTGGCGGCTCGTCGGACCGCGGTAGCCGCTGGCGCGCGCGGCGCCTACCCGGCGGGCGGCGGGCGCCGTCGTCGGGCGAGCTCGTCGTCGGGGGGCAGCAGCACCCACCGGCTGTCGACCGGTTCGCCGGTCGGGGGCGACCACCCGTCCTCCGTCAGCGGCGTCGACGCGCTCGCACGGACGCCGACGCGGGACGCCGGCACGGACCGCACCGCCGGGCTCGATGCCCGCGTGGTTCGTCACCCGCAGCGCGCCGGCGGCCCCCGGCGCGAGTGACGGGTCGCCCGACAGCTGCAGCCGGCCGGCGTGGACGTCGCGGTGGTGGTGCGGGCAGAGGGCGACGTTCGTGCCGAGGTCGGTGCGGCCGCCCCGCGACCACGGCACCAGGTGGTGCACCTCGAGGTGGCCGGTGCCGCCGACGGGGCAGCCGGGCACCCGGCACCCGCGGTCGCGGTCCTCGACCAGGCGGCGGGTGCGCTCGGGGACGATGCGCTGCTCGCGGCCGACCGACACGGGCAGGCCGTCGACCTCGCGCACGAGCGTCGCGACGGCGTCGCAGCCGAGCCGCGACGCCATCGCGGGGGTGATCGCCCCGGCGCCGTTCAGCCAGCCCGCGGGCGAGCTCGCGTCGACGTGCACGTGCACCCGGTAGTGCGCCCGCCGCGACGTCGACGCCACCGAGGCCAGCGAGCGGGAGGCGATCTCGACGAGGGCGTCGGCGTAGGAGGCCTCGGCGTCGCCGGCGGTGAACCGGGCGTCCCTGGCCTCGCGCAGCGCCTGCTCGACGAGGGCTCCCTGGTCGGCCGGCGCGTCGAAGGACAGCAGGAAGCGGCCGTCGTCGTAGCGCATCCGCAGACCCGCCGGGCGGTCGGCCCGCTCGGTGCGGGTGGGCCGCGGCTCCTCGGTCTGCGGCCGGTCGTCCGGCACGTCGAACGCGTACCGGCCGAGCAGGCGCTGCAGCTGCGGCACCGTCGCGTGCGGGGCGAGGTCGGCGACCGCCTGCTGGTGGGCGACCGGCGTGTGCCGCACGACGACGACGGCCTGCTCGAGCGTCAGCCGGCCCTCCTGCACGTGCTGCTCGACGGCGGGCAGCTCCGGCAGCCGCCGAGCCACCTCGACCACCTCGCGCGCCCGCGCCGCCGACGTGCCGGTGTGCACCACGAGCCAGTGCGCGGGGGAGCGGTACCCGCCGTCGGCCCAGCGGCCCTGCGCCACCACGTCGGCGGCCAGGGCGACCAGCGCGGCGTTCGCCTCGTTCAGCCGCGCCACGACGTGCGTCGCGCGGTCGACCAGCGACCGCTCGCGGTCGAGGTCCGCGTCAGGTCGCCGGAGCGCGGTGACGGTCACGTGCTCGATCGTACAGGTGTTCGACTGAGTTGCGCATTCCGCTGAGCGCGAACGGGTCGTGAGTCACCGTCAGGCCTGCCGCACGGTCGGGGCCAGGCCCGGCCGGTGCGCGATCGCGGGGTGCTCGAGGGGCGGCACATGCGGCAGCAGCCCGGGCGCGACCGGGCGGGCGAACCAGAACCCCTGCGCCAGCGGGACGCCGAGGCACCGGGCCGCCTCGGCGGTGACCTCGTCCTCGATGCCCTCGGCGACGACCGCCAGACCCAGCCGCCGGCCGAGCTCGGCGACCGAGCCGAGCACGGCGTCGGCGGTCGGGTCGGTGCCGACGCCGGCGAGCAGGGAGCGGTCGACCTTCAGCACGTCGACGGGCAGCGCGCGCAGCCGGGTGAGCGTGGACGACCCGACGCCGAAGTCGTCGACGGCCACCAGCGGCCCGAGGTCGCGCAGCCGCCCGACGGCAGCGACGGCGGCGTCGCCCTCGTCGGCGAACACCGACTCGGTGACCTCCAGGACGAGCCAGCGGGCCAGGTCGGGACGCGCGCGCAGCGCCTCGGCGATCGCGTCCACGGCGCAGGGGTCGCGCAGCTGCTGCCACGAGACGTTCACCGACACCTGACGCGGTGCACCCGCCTGCACCCACCCCGCGAGGTCGTCGAGCACGACCTGCAGCACGCGGGCGCCGAGCCGCTGCACCAGCCCGGCCCGCTCGGCGACGGGGACGAACACCGCGGGCGGCACGGCGCCGAGCTCGTCGTCGTCCCAGCGCGCGAGCGCCTCGAGCGCGACGACGCGGGCGTCCTCGAGCCGCACCAGCGGCTGGTAGTGCACGTGCAGCGCCTGCGCGCCGGTCACCCGCAGCCGCTCGGCCACGGCGCGTTCGTGCAGCCGCCGGCCGAGCAGCGCGTCGTCGACCACGACGAGGCGGTTCTTGCCGGCCCGCTTGGCCTCCTGCAGCGCGACGTCGGCGTCGCGCAGGCCGGTGCGGCCGTCGCCGGTGTGCCGCGCGAGGCCCAGGCTGATCGTCACCTCGGGGTGCTGGGCGTCGGCGCCGCGCTCGAGCAGGCGGCGGGCGAAGCACTCCGCGCCCTCGCGGTCGCCGGGCACCAGGACGGCGAACTCGTCGCCGCCGACGCGGGCGACGACGGCCCCGGCCGGCGCGGCCCCGGTGAGGCGGTCGGCGAACCGGCGCAGCACGTCGTCGCCGGCGTCGTGCCCGTGCCGGTCGTTCACCTCCTTGAACCCGTCGAGGTCGGCGACGAGCAGCCACCCGGGGCCGCCCGCCATCAGCTCGGCGAGGTGGCGGCGGTTGGCCAGGCCGGTGAGGGGGTCGCTGGCCGCCTGGGCGCCGAGCCGGTCGATCAGGTCGTGCTGGGCCTGCCGCACGACGAGCAGCCGGCCCAGCACCAGGGCCATCGTGAGCGTGGCCAGGACGACGGTGGCCACCCGCACCGGGTGGCCGACGAGCGCGACGCACGCCAGCACCCAGCAGACGAAGTGCACGACCACGGCGGACGGCGTCTCGGCGAGCACCCGCCCGGGTGCGGCGGCCCGGTGGCTCCCGGGGTGCGCGGCCGCGGCGGGCACGACCAGCACGGCGGCGGCGAGGACGGCGACGCCGGCGACCCGGGTGTCGAGGCCGCCCGCCATCGACGCCCAGAACACGGCGGTGCCGAGGGCGAACAGGGCCCCGGCGCCGGCGAACCACGCGTCGTCCGGGGAGCGCGACTGCCACCAGTGCACGACCAGCGGTGCCACCACGAGGACCGTCGCGGCGAGGTAGGCGGTGGCGAGGCCGCCACCGGGGGTGAGGGTGCGCCCGCCCCCGACGGCGGGGAGCACCGCCTGGACGTAGAGGAGCGCCACGCCGGAGCTGACCAGCAGCCCGTCCAGCAGGTCGCGGCGCACCGTGGTGACCGGCACCTCGCCGGGCGGGGACCACCAGGTGCGGACCGAGGACCAGAGCATCCACGGCAGCAGGGACGCGAAACCGAGGTCGACCAGGGTCGGGGGCGGCGCGCCCGGGCGCAGCAGCGCCAGCCCGACCTGGCCCAGGTTGAGCACCGCGCCGACCAGCATCGCCACGACGAGAGGGCGACCGACGCGCGGGGACGGCGGCAGCCGCCGCAGCAGGGCGGCCACGACCACGGCGACCACGAGGTTGGTGGCCGAGAGCACGGCGAAGGCGACCGGGAGGGACCCCGCGGCGACGACACCGGCGGCGACCCCGAGCGCCACCGCTCCGACCGTCCACCGGCCCGCGGGTGCGGCGAGCCACGGCACCGACCCGGCTACCTGCATGGTCCGACTCCCTCCCGACGTCCCCTTCGGCCCGGCGGCGGTGGCGCTTGAGCCGCCGCCGGGACGCCGGACCGCCGATTCGGTCGGGCGAGCACCCCGCTGGTAGCCTGGCAGACGCCGTCAGACCGGCCGCGGATCCAGAGAGCCCGGGTGAATCAGCCCCGGTGCGCCGCGCAGCGACCACGAGGAGAACACACATGCCGCTCGATGCCGCCACCAAGGCGAAGATCATGGCCGAGTACGCGACCGTCGAGGGCGACACCGGTTCCCCCGAGGTCCAGGTCGCGATGCTCACCCAGCGGATCAAGGACCTGACCGAGCACCTCAAGGAGCACAAGCACGACCACCACAGCCGTCGTGGTCTGCTCCTGCTGGTGGGTCAGCGCCGCCGGCTGCTGAAGTACCTGACCAAGAAGGACATCGCGCGCTACCGCTCGCTCATCGAGCGGCTCGGCCTGCGCCGGTGACCGCGGACGCGGCTCCTCCTCCGGGAGGGGCCGCGTCGCCGCTTCCGGCCCCGGCCGGCAGCACCTGACCGTCCCGCCAACACAACTGCACACCGAACCAGAGAAACCAGGAGCGTCGGCCCCACGGCTGGCACGGGTCCTCGGTAGTGGCCTCCGGGAAGCACCAGCTGCCCGTGGGCCTCGATCGAAGACCAGTGCGCCACACAGCGGCCGGGACGCCTGCGCTCCTCCGAGAGCCGCTCCCGCGGCAGAACGGAGCACCCCCTCATGGAGGGTCCCGAGATCACCTTCGCCGAGGCCGTCGTCGACAACGGCCGCTTCGGTACGCGCACCGTGCGCTTCGAGACCGGCCGCCTGGCCAAGCAGGCCGCCGGCTGCGTGTCCGCCTACCTCGACGGCGAGACCATGCTGCTGTCGGCCACCACGGCCGGCAAGCACCCCAAGGACCACTTCGACTTCTTCCCGCTGACGGTCGACGTCGAGGAGCGGATGTACGCCGCGGGCAAGATCCCCGGCTCGTTCTTCCGCCGCGAGGGTCGCCCGTCGACCGACGCGATCCTCACCTGCCGCCTGATCGACCGCCCGCTGCGGCCGTCGTTCGTCTCCGGCCTGCGCAACGAGGTCCAGGTCGTCATCACCGTCCTGGCGCTCGACCCCAAGGACCCCTACGACGTGCTGGCGATCAACGCCGCGTCGCTGTCGACCCAGCTGTCGGGCCTGCCGTTCTCCGGCCCCATCGCCGGCGTCCGGGTCGCGCTCATCGACGGCCAGTGGGTCGCGTTCCCGACCTGGGACCAGCTCGAGGAGGCCGTGTTCGACATGGTCGTCGCGGGCCGGGTCGTCGGTGACGACGTCGCGATCATGATGGTCGAGGCCGAGGCCCCCGAGGGCGCCTGGAGCCTGATCCAGGGCGGCGCCCCGAAGCCGACCGAGACCGTCGTGGCCGAGGGCCTCGAGGCCGCCAAGCCGTTCCTCCAGCAGCTGTGCGACGCGCAGCAGCAGGTGGCCGACAAGGCCGCCAAGGAGACGCAGGAGTACCCGCGCTTCCTCGACTACCAGCAGGACGCCTACGACGCCGTGAAGGCGCAGGTCGAGGGCGACCTCGCCCAGGCGATCACGATCGCCGGCAAGCAGGAGCGCGAGTCGCGCCTCGACGAGATCAAGGACGCCGCCAAGGCGGCGCTCGCCGAGCAGTTCGAGGGTCGCGACAAGGAGGTCTCGGCCGCGTTCCGGTCGCTGACCAAGAACGCCGTGCGCCAGCGGATGCTGCGCGACGAGGTGCGCATGGACGGCCGCGGCCTGGCCGACATCCGCACCCTCTCGGCCGAGGTCGAGGTGCTCCCGCGCGTGCACGGCTCGGCGCTGTTCGAGCGCGGCGAGACCCAGATCCTGGGTGTCACCACGCTGAACATGCTCCGCATGGAGCAGCAGCTCGACACGCTCTCGCCCGAGACGCGCAAGCGCTACATGCACAACTACAACTTCCCGCCGTACAGCACCGGTGAGACCGGCCGCGTGGGCTCGCCCAAGCGCCGCGAGATCGGCCACGGCGCGCTCGCCGAGCGGGCGCTGATGACCGTCCTGCCGAGCCGCGAGGAGTTCCCCTACGCGATCCGCCAGGTCTCCGAGGCGCTGGGCTCCAACGGGTCCACCTCGATGGGCTCGGTCTGCGCGTCCACCCTGTCGCTGCTGAACGCCGGTGTGCCGCTGCGCGCCCCGGTGGCCGGCATCGCGATGGGCCTGGTGTCCGACGAGGTCGACGGCGAGACGCGCTACGTCGCGCTCACCGACATCCTCGGCGCCGAGGACGCCTTCGGTGACATGGACTTCAAGGTCGCCGGCACCAAGGAGTTCGTCACCGCGATCCAGCTCGACACCAAGCTCGACGGCATCCCGGCGTCGGTGCTCGCGGGTGCGCTGACCCAGGCGCGCGACGCCCGGCTGCACATCCTCGACGTGATGAACGAGGCCATCGACGCGCCGGACGAGATGAGCCCGCACGCCCCGCGCGTGATCTCGGTGCAGGTCCCGGTCGACAAGATCGGCGAGGTCATCGGCCCGAAGGGCAAGATGATCAACCAGATCCAGGAGGACACCGGCGCCCAGATCTCCATCGAGGACGACGGCACCGTCTACATCGGCGCCACCGACGGCCCCTCGGCCGAGGCCGCGCGCACGATGATCAACGCGATCGCCAACCCGCAGATGCCCGAGGTGGGCGAGCGGTACGTCGGCACCGTGGTGAAGACGACGAGCTTCGGCGCGTTCGTCTCCCTCACCCCGGGCAAGGACGGCCTGCTGCACATCTCGCAGATCCGCAAGATGGTGGGCGGCAAGCGGATCGACGCGGTCGAGGACGTCCTGGCCGTGGGCCAGAAGGTCCAGGTCCAGATCGGCGAGATCGACCAGCGCGGCAAGCTCTCGCTGGTGCCCGTGCTCGAGGAGGGTGCCGAGGGCGGCGAGTCCGCCGAGGCGCCCGCCGGCGCGGACGCGTGATCTCGTCCCTGTGACGAACCAGCACCAGGCGGACGCCGCCGTGCAGGCCGTGCCCACCCCCTCGACCGCCCAGGTCGAGGGGGTGCGGCGCACGGTCCTGCCCGGTGGCGTCCGCGTGCTCACCGAGCAGATGCCGGGCCTGCGCTCGGCGACGCTCGGCATGTGGGTGGGCGTCGGCTCGCGCGACGAGACCAGCGGCCACCACGGCTCGACCCACTTCCTCGAGCACCTGCTGTTCAAGGGCACCTCGCGCCGCAGCGCGTTCGACATCGCCGAGGCGTTCGACGCCGTCGGCGGCGAGGCGAACGCGGTGACCGGCAAGGAGCACACCTGCTACTTCGCCCGGGTGCTCGACAACGACCTGCCGATGGCCGTCGACGTGATCGGCGACATGGTCACCTCCGCCACGGTCACCCCCGAGGACCTCGACGCCGAGCGCGGCGTCATCCTCGAGGAGCTGGCGATGAACGACGACGACCCGTCCGACGTCGCGCACGAGCGGTTCGCCGAGCAGGTGCTCGGCTCGCACCCGCTGGGCCGTCCGATCGGCGGCACCCCCGACTCGATCCGCGAGGTCTCGCGCGAGGCGGTCTGGGACCACTACCAGCAGCACTACGTGCCCCGCGGGCTCGTCGTGACGGCTGCCGGCGGCGTCGACCACGACACGCTGTGCGCGCAGGTCACCACCGCGCTGCGGCACGAGGGCTGGCCGGTCGAGCCGGGCGTCGAGCCGCTGGCCTCGCGCGCGGTCGGCGACGGCGAGGGCGGCCTCGAGCCGGCCGGCGACGGCGCGGGGGGCGTGCTCACCGTCCGCCGCACCACCGAGCAGGCGCACCTGCTGCTCGGCGGCCTCGGGCTGTGCTCCACCGACCCGCGCCGCTACACGATGTCGGTGCTGAACGCCGTGCTCGGCGGCGGCATGAGCAGCCGGCTGTTCCAGGAGGTGCGTGAGAAGCGCGGCCTGGCGTACTCGGTCTACTCGTTCTCGTCGGCCTACTCCGACTCCGGCTACTTCGGCCTCTACGCGGGCTGCACGCCCGGCAAGGTGGCCGAGGTCGTCTCGCTCCTGACCTGCGAGTGGGAGCGCCTGGCCACCGAGCCGATCGAGGCGGCCGAGCTCGAGCGCGGCATCGGCCAGCTCAGCGGCGGGCTCGTGCTCGGCATGGAGGACACCGGGTCGCGCATGTCGCGCCTGGGCAAGGCCGAGCTCGTCTATGGCGAGTTCGTCACCCTCGACGAGTCGCTGCGCCGCATCCGCGCCGTCACCGCCGAGCAGGTCCGCGACCTCGCGGCCGAGCTGCTCGCGCGGCCGCGCTCGCTCACCGTCGTCGGCCCGTTCGACGACGACCCCGTCACCTCGCTGGGCTGAGCCCGCCCGGGTCGCTCAGCCGGCCGGGTCCGGCAGCACGTGCACGACCACGTGCGCGGGGTCGCCGTCGCCGTCGTGCACCAGCGACGAGCGCACCCGCACCGGGACGGCGTGGCCGTCCGCGTGCAGGTAGCGCTTGCTCGAGGTGTGGCTGACCGCCTCGCCGGCGAGCAGCTCCTCGGTGTTGCGCCGGTCGGCGCCGGCGTCCTCGGGGGGCGTGATGTCCTGGTAGCGCAGCCGCACGAGCTCGGCCGGGGTGCGGCCGACGAGCTCGGCGAACGCAGCGTTCACGCGCAGGAACCGGCCGTCGAGGTCGTTGACCGCCATCGCGATCGGCGCCAGGTCGAACGCGGTGCGGAACCGCGCCTCCGAGGCCGCCAGCGCCTCGTCGAGCCGCACGCCCGCGGTGACGTCGACGGCCACCCACAGCACCTCGCCGCCCTCGAGCCGCTGGGTGGTGACGCGCAGCCAGTGCGGGTGGCCGTCCGCGTGGTGCACCCGGACGGTGTGCTCGCCCTCGTCGGCGACGTCGTCGGCCAGGAACGACTCGAACCGCCGTCCGACCATGCCGGCCGGCGAGGTGCCGAGCAGCGGGATCGACCCGGCCGAGGCGTAGCGCACCAGGTGCGCGGCGTCGGTGACCACGACCAGCTGGTCGCGCTCGCCGAGCTCGATCGGCGGTGGCTGGTCGGTGGCCAGGCCGGGGTGCGTCGTGCGCGCGACCTCCGGCAGCGCGGACGCCGGCACCGCCCGTCCGAACCACCAGCCCTGCGCGCGGTCGCACCCCATCGCGGCCAGCTGGCGCGCCTGCTCCGGCACCGAGACGCCCTCGGCGCAGACCCGCTGGCCGAGCGCGTGCGCCGCCTCCAGCACCGACCGCACCAGCACGGCGTCGGTGACCGAGCGGTGCACGTCCTCGACGAAGGAGCGGTCGATCTTCACGACGTCGACCGGGAGGTCGCGCAGCAGGCCGAGCGAGGACCACCCGGTGCCGAAGTCGTCGAGGGCCACCCGGCAGCCGAGCGCGCGCAGCGACGCCAGCCGGCGCGCCGCCTGGGCGGTGTCGGCGAGCGCCACCGTCTCGGTGATCTCCAGGCACACCAGCTCCGGCGGCCAGCCGGACGTCTCGAGCAGCGTCCGGACGTGCGCGACGACCTCGTCGTCGGCGAGCTGGGCGGCAGACACGTTGAGCGAGAGCTGGATCCGCGAGGTGGGGTCCGGGAACGCCGCCACCACGTCGGCGAACGCGCGCTCCAGGACGAAGGCCCCGAGCTCGCGGATCAGGGGTCCGCGCTCGGCGGCCTGCACCAGCTCCTCCGGGGTCGGCTCGTCGGCGCCGGGGTCGCCGCCGTCGGCGCCGGGGGCCCAGCGCAGCAGCGCCTCGACACCGACCACGCGGCAGCCGGGCAGCCCCACGATCGGCTGGTAGGCGAGCGCGAGCGTGCCGTCGTCGAGGGCCGCCCGCAGGCGGCTCTCCACGACGTCGGGCCGGTGGTCGGGGTCGTCCCGGCGCCGGCCGGGGGTGGGGTCGACGGCGCTCATGCTGCGACGAGCATGGCAGGCGGGTGCGGCCGGTGTGCGCCGGATCATGGCGACCCGCCGACGGGCCGGGTGCATACTGGGAGGGCAGGTGCCGACGGCGCCTGCAGGCAGACCACGATCTGCGCGTGCTCCGGGGTCGGTGCAATTCCGAACCGGCGGTGACAGTCCGCGACCCGACCGCAGCCAGCGGCCGGTTGACCTGGTGGAACTCCAGGACCGACGGTGAGAGTCCGGATGGGAGGCAGCACGCCGCACGGCTCGTGGACGGTCCGACGACGCGTCCTCGCACGCGCGCCCGGCCGTCCCGTCGCCGTCGCGCCGACGTACCCCGGTGGCCGCGCCCGAACGGCACCAGGAGGTGCGCAGGGTGTTCACAGGCATCGTCGAGGAGCTCGGCACCGTCGTCGCCGTCGAGCGCGGGGAGCAGTCGGCCCGGCTGGTGGTGCAGGGCCCGCTCGTCACCACCGACGCCGTGCACGGCGCCTCCATCGCGGTGAACGGCGTGTGCCTCACCGTCACCGACGAGCAGCCCGACGGGGACCGGTTCGCCGTCGACGTCATGCACGAGACGCTCGCCCGCACCACGGTCGGGGGGCTCGAGCCGGGGGCTCGGGTGAACCTCGAGCGCGCGATGGCCGCCGGCGGCCGCTTCGGCGGACACGTCGTGCAGGGCCACGTCGACGGCGTCGGCACGGTCGCGCTGCGCGAGCCGGGGGACCGCTGGGAGCGCGTCCGGGTCGAGGTGCCGGGGCGGCTCGCCCGCTACCTGGTCGAGAAGGGGTCGGTCACCGTCGACGGCGTCTCGCTGACGGTCACCGCGGTCAGCGCGCCGGACGAGCCCCCGGCCTGGTTCGAGGTCGGGCTGATCCCGACGACGCTGGCGCTCACCACGCTCGGGCGCGCGGCGGTCGGCACCGCGGTCAACCTCGAGGTCGACGTGCTGGCCAAGTACGTGGAGCGGATCGCGGCCTTCGCCGCGGGCCGGGCCGCCGAGGAGGTGGCGCCGTGAGCGCCGACCGCGACGTGCGCACCGACCCGATCGAGGTGGCGGTCGCCGAGATCGCCGCCGGCAGACCGGTGGTCGTGCTCGACGCCGCCGACCGCGAGGACGAGGGCGACCTGGTGATGGCGGCCGAGCACATGACCCCGGCGTGGATGGCGTTCTTCGTCCGGCACGGCACGGGGTACGTGTGCGCGCCGATGGAGGAGTCGCGGGCAGACCGGCTCGGCCTGCCGCTCATGGTCGCCCGCGGCGAGGAGTCGATGGGCACCGCGTTCACCGTCACCGTCGACGCGCGCGAGGGCGTCGGGACGGGCATCAGCGCCGCCGACCGCGCCCGCACCACCCGGCTGCTCGCCGACGACGCGACCACGGCCGCCGACCTGGTGCGTCCCGGCCACCTCGCCCCGCTGCGTGCGCGGGCGGGCGGGGTGCTGACGCGTCCCGGCCACACCGAGGCGGCCGTCGACCTGGCCCGGCTCGCCGGGTGCGCCCCGGTCGGCGTCATCGTCGAGCTGGTCGACGACGACGGCTCGATGCGCCGCGCCCCGTCGTGCCGCGCGCTGGCCGACGAGCACGACCTCGTGGTCGTCACCATCGCCGACCTCGTGGCCCACCTCGGGGGCGGACGGCGTCCGGCCGCCGTCGAGCCGCGGCCGCGCCTCGAGCGCGCCGCCTCGACCCGGTTGCCCACCGCCGCAGGCGAGTTCATCGCCCACGGCTACCGCGACGCGGCCGGTGTCGAGCACGTCGCGCTCGTCGTCGGCGATCTGGCGGGTGAGGTACCGGTGCTCGTCCGGGTGCACTCCGAGTGCCTCACCGGCGACGTGCTCGGCTCGCGCCGCTGCGACTGCGGGCCGCAGCTCGAGGCCTCGCTGCACGCGGTGCAGCAGGCCGGTCGCGGCGCCGTCGTGTACCTGCGCGGGCACGAGGGCCGCGGCATCGGGCTGGTGGCGAAGCTGCGGGCGTACGCGCTGCAGGACGCCGGCCGCGACACCGTCGACGCCAACCTCGACCTCGGTCTGCCGGTCGACGCCCGCGACTACGAGGTCGCCGCGGCGGTGCTCGCCGACCTCGGCGTGGGGTCGGTGCGGCTGCTCACGAACAACCCCGCCAAGGTCGAGGGCCTGCGCCGCCACGGCGTGCGCGTCGCGGGCACCGAGCCGCTGCTGGTCGAGGCCACCGCCGACAGCGAGCACTACCTGCGCACCAAGCGCGAGCGGATGGGCCACCACCTGCCGCACGTCCCGTCCGTCCTCGAAGGAGCGCTGTGAGCACGCAGGGAGCACCCACCCTCACCACCCCGTCCGCGGGCGACCTGCGGGTCGCCGTGGTCGCCGCGCAGTGGCACACGCAGGTGATGGACGGCCTGGTCGACGGCGCCCGCCGGGCGCTCGCCGAGGCGGGCGTCGAGCCGCTGCTGCTGCGCGTCCCGGGCTCGTTCGAGCTGCCGGTCGCCGCGGCGCGGCTGGCGCGGGCCGGGTACGACGCGGTCGTGGCGCTCGGCGTGGTCGTCCGCGGCGGGACACCGCACTTCGAGTACGTCTGCGCCGCCGCCACGGACGGCCTGACCAGGGTCGCCGTCGACACCGGCGTCCCCGTCGGGTTCGGGGTGCTGACGTGCGACACCGACGAGCAGGCGCTCGATCGCGCCGGGCTCCCCGGCTCGTCCGAGGACAAGGGGTACGAGGCCGCGCAGGCGGCCGTCGCGACCGCCGTCGCGCTGCGCGAGGTCGCGCCCGTCGGGTGAGCCGTCACGACGGCAGGCGCCGGCGTGCGATCGTGTGCCCGTGCGTCCGCTGCTGCGCTGCCTGCCGCTGCTCCTGCTGTCCCCCGTGCTCGCCGGCTGCGGCGACGACGCCGCGCCCGCGCCGGTCACGGTGACGCAGACCGTGGCGGCGGGCGAGGGCGCCTCGACCGCGACGGCGGGCGGCGGCTTCGGCGGCGCCTCGCGCACCCCCGCGCCGAGCTACGCGGCCTTCGTGACGCCGTCCGGGAACATCGGGTGCGCCCTCTACCGCGACGACGAGCAGGCGCCGGCGACGGCGTCCTGCGGCATCGCGCAGGCGGACTGGCCCGGCGTGCCCGACCCGGGGGACTGCGAGCTGGAGTGGGTGGCGACCGACGTCGCGCTCGGGCCCGACGGCGCGGTCACCGAGGGCGCCTGCCGCGGCGACGTCTCGTTCGACCCGTCCGCCGAGGTGCTGCCGTACGGCGAGGCGGTCGCGGTGGGCGACCTGGAGTGCCGCAGCGCCGAGACGGGGGTCACCTGCGAGCACCTGCCGAGCGGGCACGGGTTCACGCTCGCCCGCGCCGCCCTCACGACGAGGTGAGACGCCCGCGGCCCTAGTCGAGGTGCCGCACCTGCTCCCACAGTCGTTCCCACGGGACGGACGGGTCGCGGCACACGGCCACCGGCACACCCTGCTCCTCGTTGTCCACGCCGAGACCGTCGTCGAGGTGGTCGACGACCTCGCAGGACGCGAACAGCTCCCGCACCCGCTCGGTGCCCACCAGCACGACCACGTCGGTGCCCTCCGGCGGCGGACCGAGGTCGGCGAGGGCGTTGTGCCCGCTGGACGGCGCAGGCAGGCCGAGGGCCGGGCCGAACCGCGCGATCGCCCCGGCCTCGCCGTAGTTGGCCGTCACGACCGCGGCGCGCGAGCGCTCGTCGTCGGGGAGCGCGTCCCAGGCCGCGGCCACCTGCTCGACGTACCGCGGCCAGCCCACCTGGTCGGCGGCCACCTGGTTCATCGCGGGCACCGGCGTGCTGCCCAGCAGCCCGAGCGGCACCAGGGGGAGCGCCACGACGGCCGACACGGCGGTGTTCAGGGCGACCGCGCCGAGCACGAGGGCGCGGCGGGGCCGCGAGCGCGCCCACGCGGTGACGGGCACCGCCCCGACCGCCACCAGCACGACGAGCAGGCCGCTGGGGTAGTACGGCTGGCTGCCGGCCAGCAGCGTGAGCAGGACGAGCACGGGCAGCGCCGCGGCGAGGAACCGGCCACCGGCCCAGCCCGGGCGTCGCAGCAGGGCCGCGCACCCGGCGACCCAGAACGCCACCAGCGGCGGCCCCGTCGCGATCACGAGGAAGACCCACGTGGTCACCCGGACCTCGTCGCCGTTGCTCGCCCCCAGCGCGGCGCCCGTCGCGAGCTGCGGCCAGCCGTGCGTCGCCTGGTACAGCAGGTTCGGCAGCGCCAGGACCGCCCCCGCGGCGCCGCCGGCGGCGACCCCGCGGGACAGCAGCGCCCGGCCCCGTCCGGTGACGAGGAGCCCGACGGCCAGCGACACCAGCAGCATCGCCATCAGCAGCTTGTTCCAGGTGCTGAGGCCGACCACGACGCCCGTCCACACCCACCACCGCGGCTGCTCGCGCACGACCGCACGCAGCACCAGCAGGCAGACCAGCGGCCACACCACCAGGTCGAGCGAGGACGTCAGCAGGACGTGCCCGAACAGCAGCGTGACGGTGCTGCCCGCGACCGCCACGGCCGCGAGCAGCTGGGCGCGGCGGTCGCCGCCCACCTCGCGCGCGAGCAGCGCCGCGACCACGACCGACGCCGCGGCGCAGGCGGCGGCGGGGAGACGGACCGCCCACGGCTGGTCGACCAGGCCGGCGAGGGTGCGCGCGAGGAACGGCACGAGCGGGGGCTGGTCGGTGTAGCCCCAGTCGGGCGGCAGCATCCGGAAGTACAGCTCGTCGCGGTGCCAGCCGTACCCCTGCGAGGTCGCGACGAGCACCACCAGCAGGACGCCGGACACGACCGCCACCGGGCGCGCTGCGAACGGGTGCTCCCCCACGGGGAGCAGCGTGCCAGGCGTGGGACAGTTGCGCCGTGACCACCGCGCTGCCGTCCCCGTCCGCGATGCGCGACCTCGCCGAGCGCCGGCTCGCCGAGCTGGGGGTGAGCGTGCCCCCGGGCGACCACGTCGTCCGCACACCCGTCACCGGCACCGCGATCGCCGAGATCGGGTGGCACGCACCGGACGACGTCGACGCCGCGGTCGCCCGCGCCGCCGCGGCGTTCTCGGCGTGGCGCGCGACGCCCGCCCCCGTCCGCGGGGCGCTGGTGAAGCGACTGGGCGAGCTGCTCGTCGAGCACAAGGAGGCGCTGGCCGACCTGGTCGGGCTCGAGGCCGGCAAGGTGCGCTCGGAGGCGCTGGGCGAGGTGCAGGAGATGGTCGACGTCTGCGACTTCGCGGTCGGCCTGTCGCGGCAGCTCTACGGCCGCACGATGCCGTCCGAGCGCCCGGGGCACCGGCTCACCGAGACCTGGCACCCGCTCGGCGTGGTCGGGGTGGTCAGCGCCTTCAACTTCCCGGTCGCGGTGTGGTCGTGGAACGCCGCCGTCGCCCTGGTGTGCGGCGACCCGGTGGTGTGGAAGCCGTCCGAGCTCACCCCGCTCACCGCGCTCGCGTGCGACGCGCTGCTGGCGCGGGCGGCGCGCGAGACCGGCGCGCCCGACCACCTCGGCCAGGTCGTGCTCGGTGACGCCGCCGTCGGTGAGCGGCTGGTCGACCACCCCGGCGTCGCCCTGCTGTCGGCCACCGGGTCGACCCGGATGGGCCGCGAGGTGGGCCCGCGGGTGGCCGCCCGGTTCGGCCGCTGCCTGCTCGAGCTGGGCGGCAACAACGCCGCCGTGGTCGCGCCGTCGGCCGACCTCGACCTGGCGGTGCGCGGCATCGTGTTCTCGGCCGCGGGCACCGCCGGCCAGCGCTGCACCACCCTGCGGCGCGTGATCGCGCACGAGTCCGTCGTCGACGACCTGACCAAGCGGCTCGTCGACGTCTACGGGCGCCTGCCCGTCGGCGACCCGTTCACCGACGGCACCCTGGTCGGCCCGCTGGTCGGCGAGCGGTCGTGGACGGCGATGCAGCAGGCGCTCGAGGCGGCCACGGAGGACGGCGGCGAGGTGCTCGCCGGCGGTGCGCGCCGGCTGGCCGACGAGGCGCCCGACGCGTTCTACGTCGAGCCCGCCGTGGTGCGGGTGCCCGAGCAGTCCGACGTCGTGCGCACCGAGACCTTCGCCCCGGTCGTGTACGTGCTGTCGTACCGAGAGCTCGACGAGGCGATCGAGCTGAACAACGCCGTGCCGCAAGGGCTCTCGTCCAGCATCTTCACCCGCGACCAGGCCGAGGCCGAGCTGTTCGTGGCGGCCACCGGCTCCGACTGCGGCATCGCCAACGTCAACATCGGCACGTCCGGCGCCGAGATCGGCGGTGCCTTCGGCGGGGAGAAGGAGACCGGCGGCGGCCGCGAGTCGGGCTCGGACTCCTGGAAGGCGTACATGCGGCGGCAGACCACCACGGTCAACTACTCCGGCGCGCTGCCGCTGGCGCAGGGGGTGCGGTTCGATGTCTGACTCCCTCACCCGGGTGGCGGTGCTCGGCGCGGCCGGGCGGATGGGCCGCGAGGCCTGCGCGGCCGTGGAGGCCGCCGACGACCTCGAGCTGGTCGCGCGGGTCGACGTCGGCGACGACCTCGACCACGTGCTGGAGACGTCCGGCGCCCGGGTGGCGGTCGACTTCTCGGTGCCGGACGCCGCGCCGGGCAACGTCGACCGCTGCGTGCGGCGCGGCGTGCACGCCGTGGTCGGCACGACCGGGTGGACGGCTGAGCGCCTCGACGCCGTCCGGGCGGTTCTCGAGGAGCACCCGAAGGTCGGCGTCCTGGTGGCACCGAACTTCGCCCTCGGCGCCGTGCTGGCGATGCGGTTCGCGAGCGTCGCCGCGCGGCACTTCGAGTCGGTCGAGGTGATCGAGCTGCACCACCCCGACAAGGTCGACGCCCCGTCGGGGACGGCACGCCACACCGCCCAGCAGGTGGCCGCCGCACGGCGCGAGGCCGGCCTCGCCGACCCGCCGGACGCCACCACCACCGACCCGGACGGAGCGCGCGGTGCGCGGGTCGACGGCATCCCCGTGCACGCCGTGCGGCTGCGCGGCCTGGTGGCGCACGAGGAGATCCTGCTCGGCGGCCCGGGGGAGCAGCTGACGATCCGGCACGACTCGTTCGACCGCACCTCGTTCATGCCCGGCGTGCTGCTCGGCGTGCGCACCGTCGCGCACCGGCCGGGCCTGACCGTCGGTCTCGAGCACTACCTCGACCTCTGAGCGCGGGCCGGGGAGCGGGAGCAGCGGTGCGCACCAAGGTCGTCGTCGTCGTGCTCGTGGCGCTGTGCCTGCTCTACGCGGCGCTCGTCGGGCAGCGCGGCTGGCTGCTGCTGACCTCGGGCGAGCCGGTGGGTGTGGCGCTCGGCGCGGCGCTGGTCGTGGTGCCGGTGCTCGTGGTGCTGGGGGTGCTGCGGGAGGTGCGGTTCGGCGCGCAGACCGAGCGGATGGGGCGCGCCCTCGAGGCCGAGGGTGGCCTGCCGCCGGACGACCTGCCGCGCACGCCGGGCGGCCGGGTGGTGCGCGCCGCCGCCGACGAGGCCTTCGCCCGCTACCGCGCGGAGGCCGACGCCGCCCCCGACGACTGGCGCACCTGGTTCCGGCTCGCGCTCGCGTACGACGCCGCCGGCGACCGCCGCCGGGCACGTTCGGCCATGCGTCACGCGGCCTCCCTGCACGCCTCGCCCGAGGCGGCGCGGTGACGGGGCGCCGGGAGGCGTTGCGGCAGAACGCGTCCTGGTGCGCCCTCGTGTGCGAGCAGTACGGCGTGGGCACCCGCGACGACGGTCGCCTGCTCGTCACCGACGGCCCACCCCCGCCGTACTACCCGCACGCCATGACGCTCGACCCGGCGACCACGGCCGACGAGGTGGTCGCCGCCGTCCCGGACCGGGACGAGTGCGGCGTCAAGGACTCCTTCGCCGCACTCGACCTCGCCGGTGCCGGCTTCGCGGTGCTGTTCGAGGCGTCGTGGCTCGTGCTCGACGGTGACGCCGCCGTGCCGCCGTCGGGTCGGGCGCACCCGGTCGCGCACGAGGTGCGGCACGCCGACGTCGTCGCGCTCGAGCTCGGGGGAGCGACGTGCGTCGCGCACCGCGCGGGCGGTGTCGTCGGGCTGCAGTCGGTGGTGTGCGGCGGCGACCCGGCGCTGCTGGCGGCGCTGGTCGCGGGTGCGCGCGAGCACCTCGGCGCGCTGCCCGTGGTCGGGTACGAGCACGGGGACGACCTTGCGACCGCCCGGTCCGCGGGGTTCGTCGACGTCGGCCCGCTGCGCGTCTGGGTGCGCTGACCGTCCCGTCGCCGGAGCCCCCGGTCCTACGCTGTCCGATTCGCACCTCTTGACCCTCTTTGCGAGCCGGGAGTAGCGTCCCGGACGGCGCTGGGAGCGCTCCCAGCACGGGGACGCGGGCGCCGGAGCCGGACGCGACGAGGCGTCCCTCGGGAGGAGTGGTGATGGGTGCGCACAGGTGGAGCAGGGTCCGCAGGGCCGCCGTGGCGAGCGCGGTCGCGGCCGCCGCGACCGTGGCGCTGGTCGTGACGCCGTCGGGCGGGACCCCGGCCGAGGCCGCCCCGGGCGACCTGCTCTGGTCGGACGAGTTCGACCGGGGCGCGGGGTCGCTGCCGGACCCCGGCAAGTGGCAGATCGAGCAGGGTGGCGGCGGCTGGGGCAACAACGAGCACCAGTACTACACCGACCGCGCCGAGAACGTGTCGCACGACGGCAACGGCAACCTCGCCATCACGGCGCGTGCGGAGAACCCGAACGGGTACCAGTGCTGGTACGGCTCGTGCCGGTACACGTCCGCGCGCATCACCACCGCCGACCGCTACACGCCGCAGTACGGCAAGGTCGAGGCGCGCATCAAGATCCCTCGGGGACAGGGCATCTGGCCGGCGTTCTGGTCGCTGGGCAGCGACATCGGCCAGGTGGGGTGGCCGGCCAGCGGCGAGATCGACGTGATGGAGAACGTCGGGTACGAGCCGCACCTGGTGCACGGCACCGTGCACGGCCCCGGGTACTCGGGCGGTGAGGGCATCTCGGCGAGCTACACGCACCCGCAGGGCTGGTCGTTCGCCGACGACTTCCACGTCTTCGCGATCGACTGGGCGCCCGACCGCATCACCTGGAGCGTCGACGGCGTCGCGTACCGCACCGTCACCCCGGCCGACACCGGCGGCGACCCCTGGGTGTTCAACCACCCGTTCTTCCTGATCCTCAACGTCGCGGTGGGTGGCAACTGGCCCGGCTACCCCGACGGCTCGACGCAGTTCCCGCAGACGATGCTCGTCGACTACGTGCGGGTGTACCAGAACTAGGGCCTGCCGGCGGCGGCGTGCGAGGCCGCGGCGGCCACCGACTCGAGCGGACCACGGGGTCCGGGGTCGGTCGGGCCGCCGCGGCCGAGCAGCCGCCACGCCGTCGCGAGGGCCAGGGCCGCGACCACCTGCACGAGCCAGACCGCCACGGCCGCGGTGGCGGTGGGGGCCGGCGTGGCCGCGTTCCGCACGGTCTCGACGAGCACGTGCAGCGTGTAGAGCGTGAACGTCATCGACCCCGCGGCGGCCAGCGGGAGCAGCACCGTCCGGGCGACGGCGGCCCTGGTCAGCAGCAGGCACGCGCCGAGCACGGCGAGGGCGCAGCCGGACGTGTGCAGCAGGTCGAGCGGGGTGCCGGAGTGCTCGCCGCTGACGGCCAGCCACCACCAGCTCGTGGTGGGCGTGGTGCCGTACATCGAGGTCTGCACGACCAGGTCGAGGTCGGCGCGCAGGAACGAGGTCGGCGGCACGACGAGCTGCTCGCGCACGCCGGGCAACGACAGCAGGGCGCTCGAGACCAGCTTCGCCAGGACGGCGACGGCGGCGCCGCCGACGGTGAGGGCGACCAGCGGGCGGGGGCCCCGGTCGTGCACCCAGCGGCTCCGTCCGACGGCCAGGCCGAGCAGCACGTACCCGGTCCACTGCAGCACCGGGTAGTACCCGGTGACGACAAGCTCGGTGAGGAAGCCGGCGGGGTCGAGCACACCGGCCCACGACGGCACCGCACCGGGCCCGGCCGGCAGCTGCGCCCTCCACAGGTGCCCGACGACGGGCGACAGCAGCAGCCACGCCGTCGCCAGCGGCCACAGCACCGCGGCGCGCAGCGACAGGAAGGCGCACGCCACGACGAACAGGACCGCGTAGTTCACCAGGATCACGGCGATCCCCGAGTCGAGGGACCCGAGGGTCAGCCCGACCGCGGCGACCACGAGCGCACGGGCGAGCAGCGCCCGCACCGCGCGGCCGTGCGCGGTACCGGACGGGGGTGTGGCGCGTCCCGCCACCAGCGCGAGGGCCACGCCCGCCAGGACGGCGAACAGCGCGGAGGACCGTCCGCCGGCGACCAGGTGCAGCGGGTGCACCCGCTCGACGAGCGCGCCGGTCGGGCCGCTGCTCACCACCACGACCGCGGGGACGACGTGGGTGGCCATCATCCCGACCAGGGCCAGGCCGCGGGCGACGTCGACGCCCACCAGGCGCGGGGCCGCCGGCTGCTCGTCCACGACGTCATCATCCACAGCGCCGGTCATCCCCACCCCAGCACCCTGAGCCCGGCGGCCACGAGGGCGCCCACGAGCACGACGACGACGAACGGCGCCCGCAGCCACAGCGCGAGCGCGGCGGCCGCCAGCGCCGGCAGGCGGGCGTCGACGACGAGCGCGGCGCCCGTGGCGGCGGTCTGGGTCACGACCAGCGCGGCGAGCAGCCCGATGGTCACCGACCCGGCGACCGCGGCGACCCGCTGGTCCTCGACCAGCCGCGAGGGCAGCAGGTGGCCGGCCAGCTTGCAGGCGAAGCAGACCGCGACGGCCAGCAGCACCCAGCCCCACAGGCTCACCGCCGCACCTCGGCTCCGGTGCGGCGCCCCGCGTCGCGTCGCAGCTGCCAGCCGGCCGTCAGCGCCGCGGCCGCACCGGCCACGAGCACCG
>NZ_BAAHAF010000201.1:0-5802 GCF_054777815.1 Angustibacter speluncae
GCAGGGCGCCGATCAGGGTGCTCGGGATGCCGCACAGGCCGAACCCGCCCACCGCCAGCGACGCGCCGTCCGGCACGTCCGCGACCGCCTCGGCCGCGCTCGCGATCACCTTGTCCACGTCGCCGCCCGGGTCGTCGTCCTCGGCGTCGTCCTCGTCGTCGTCCGCACGGCTGCGAGCCTAGTGGCCGCGTCCGCGGCGGCGGGCCGTGGTGGGCCACCACAGCCCGGTGCGAGAGAGTGTGCGGGTGGATCACCCAGCACCTCGGCGACGGGGCGGGGTCGTGGTGGCGCTCGCGGCGCTGCTCGGCGCCGCGGCGGTCGTCGTCGGCTGGGCGCTGTCGTCGCCGGTCGGCTCCGCGCCGGACGAGGACTCCCACACCGTGTACGCCTGGGGCGTCGCCACCGGCCAGGTCGGGCCCGGCCGCGACCGGGTCGAGCTGCGCCAGCTCGGCGGGGAGCCCGAGGTGATCGCGCCGTTCCTCGTCCTCGACGTGCCGCCCGACCTCGGCGCGCAGGTGCAGGGCGGGTGCTACCGGTTCAACTGGGCGCTGCCCGCCGCCTGCCCGGACGCCGCCCCGACGCCGGTCGCCGAGACCTACATGACGCGGTACCCGCCGCTGCCGTACGCGGTGCTCGGCACGGCGCTGCGGGCGCAGCTCGCCCTCGGGGTCGGCGCCGAGGCGGCGCTGCTCGGCACCCGGGTCGTCGCCGGCCTGCTCGCGGTCGCGCTGCTCGCCCCGGCGGTGGCGCTGCTCGCCCGGCGGTACGGGTCGGCCGCCGCGGCGGTCGGCACGGGCGTGGCGCTCACGCCGATGGCGGTCTACCTCGGCCCGACCGTCAACCCGAGCGGCCTCGAGGTCGCCGCGACCGTCGCCGGGGCGGCGGTGGTCTGCGTCCTGCGCCACGACGCGCTCGCCGGCGGACCGGTCGGGCGCGGCCCGCAGGCGCTGCTCGTCGTCACCGTGACCGTGCTGGCCTGGACCCGGCCGATCAGCTGGCTGTGGGCCGGGCTGCTGCTGGCGCTGCTGCTCGTCCCGCCGGCCTGGGGGCGCGGCTGGTGGCGCCGGCTGCCGGCCTGGCGGCTGTCGCCCTGGACGATCGGCCTCGTCGTGGCCGCGGTGGCCGGTGCGGTGGCCTGGACGGTCTACGCCGCCGGGCTGCGCGTCGGCGACGTCCCCTACGAGGAGGCCTGGCTCGCGCTGCCCCCGTGGGGACGCCTGCTGCTCGTGCTGCTGAAGACCGGCGACCTGGTGCAGCAGGCGGTCGGCGTGCTCGGCTGGCTCGACACGCCGCTGCCGAGCCTCTACCTGCTGGCCTGGGTCGCCGCGGCGACCTGGCTCGCGGTCCGCGCGGCCCGCCCCCGCCCCGACCGCGCCGCCGCGGTCGACCTGCCGGCCCGGTGGGTCGCCGCCTTCGCCGTCACCGCGCTCGTGGTCGTCGTCGTGCACAGCGTGCTCACCGCGTACGGCTACCAGGGGCGCTACGTGCTGCCGGTGCTCGCCGCCGCCGCCGTCCTGCTGGTGCCCTCGCTGGCTCCGCTGCGCCCGGACGCCTTCCTGCGGCCCCGCGGGATCGCGCTGCTGCTGGCGCTGGCCGCCCTGCAGGGGTTCGCGCTGCTGTGGCACCTGTGGCGGTACGCCTACGGCGCGCGGATGGACAACCCGCGGCTGCCGCCCGCGCCGCTGCCCACCGCCGAGCCGGCGTGGAGCCCCCCGCCGGGACAGGAGATCGTCGTGCTGCTCACCGGCGCCGGGCTGCTCGCCCTCGTCGTGGCCGTGGTGCTGGCCGGACGCCTCGACGTCCTCGCCGCGCGCGCGAGCCGTCCCGCCCGCCGTCCCGCGCACGAGGAGGTGGCGGCGTGAGCGGGCCCCGCGTGCTCGTCGACGCGACCGCCGTCCCGCAGGACCGCGGCGGCGTCGGCCGCTACCTCGACAACGTCGTCCAGGGCCTCGACGCGCTCGGCGTCCCGCTGCTGGTCGCGGCGCAGGGGCGCGACCGCGAGGTGTGGGAGCGGCTGGCGCCCGGCGCGACCCTGCACGAGGTCCCCGGTGCGCTGGAGCGGCGCCCGGTGCGGATGGCCTGGGAGCAGACCGGCCTGGCCGCGCTCGCCGCCCGCACCCGGGCGCAGGTGCTGCTGTCGCCGCACTACACGACCAGCCTGGCCGCGCCGCTGCCGAAGGTGGTGACGCTGCACGACGCCACCTTCTTCTCCGACCCGCAGGTGCACCTGCAGGTGAAGGCGCGGTTCTTCCGGGCCGCGACCCGCACCGCGCTGCGGGTCGCGGCGGCGTGCGTCGTGCCCTCGGACGCCACCCGCGACGAGCTGGTCCGCTGGGCCGGGGCCGATCCCCGCCGCATCGACGTCGTCCCGCACGGCGTCGACCTCGAGGTCTTCCGTCCGGCCGACGCGGCGCACGTCGCGCGGTTCGCGGCGCAGCACGACCTCGTCCCCGGCACCTACGTGGCCTTCCTCGGCACCCTCGAGCCGCGCAAGAACCTCGTCGGCCTCGTCCGCGGCTGGGTGCGGGCCTTCGGCGACGCCCCGGACCCGCCCGCGCTGGTGCTGGCCGGCGGCGCCGGCTGGGACGACGCGCTCGACGACGAGCTGGCGGGCCTGCCCGAGCGGCTGCGCGTGGTGCGCACCGGCTACCTGCCCCTGGACGACCTGCGGGCGCTGTTCGCCGGCGCCGGCGTCGTCGCGTACCCCTCGCTCGGCGAGGGCTTCGGGCTGCCGGTGCTCGAGGCGATGGCGTGCGGGGCGGCCGTGCTCACCACCCCGCGGTTGTCGCTGCCCGAGGTCGGCGGCGACGCCGTGGCCTACTGCGAGCCCGACCCGGACTCGATCGCTGCCGCGCTCGCCGGGCTGGTCGCCGACCGCGACCTGCGCGCGCGGCTGGGCGCCGCCGCGCTGGAGCGCGCCCGGACCTTCACCTGGGAGCGCTGCGCGCGGGCCCACCTGGACGTGCTCGAGCGGGTGGCGCGGTGAGCGCGCCGCTGCGGGTCGTCACGGTCACGTACTCGCCGGGGGACTCGCTGGCCGACTTCCTCGACTCGCTCGAGGCGGCCACCGGGCGGCCGTACGAGGTCGTGATGGCCGACAACGGCTCCACCGACGGCGTCCCCGAGGCCGCGGCCGCGCAGGGACGGGCGCGGCTGCACGCGACCGGCGGCAACCTCGGGTACGGCGCCGCGGCGAACGAGGGGGCGGCCGGGGCGCTGGGCGACTGGCTCGTGGTGGCGAACCCGGACGTGGTGTGGACCCCGGGCTCGCTCGACGCCCTCGTCGACGCCGCCGCGCGCTGGCCGCGGGCCGGGGTGCTCGGCCCGGGGCTGTACACGCCGGAGGGCGAGGTCTACCCGTCCGCGCGGGCGCTGCCGACGCTCGGTACCGGCGTCGGCCACGCGCTGTTCGGCTGGTGGTGGCCGGGCAACCCCTGGACGGCGGCGTACCGCCGCGAGCGCGGGCCACTGGTCGAGGGGCCGGTCGGCTGGCTGTCCGGCTCGTGCCTGCTGCTGCGCCGCGAGGCCTTCGAGCAGGTCGGCGGCTTCGACCCGAGCTACTTCATGTTCTTCGAGGACGTCGACCTGTGCGCCCGGCTGGGCCGGGCCGGCTGGGAGTGCGTCTACGTGCCGTCGGTGCCGGTGACGCACGTCGGCGGGCACTCCTGGCGCGACCAGCCCGCGATCATGATCAAGGCCCACCACGCCAGCGCGATCCGCTACATGACGCGGCGGTACCCGCGGTGGTGGCAGGCACCGGTGCGGCTGGGGCTGCGGCTCGGGCTGGGCGCGCGGTACGCCGCCAGCCGGGTGGTCGGCCGGATCGGCCTGGGCGCGGCCCCCGTCAGGCGGTGATCGTCAGGCGGTGACGCGCTAGGCGGTGACGCGCTAGGCGGTGACGCGCTAGGCGGTGACGCGCTCGGCGTCGCGCTCGGCGCCGGTGAGGTCGCGGGCCGCCAGCACCACCGACCCCGCACCGGCCAGCACCGGCAGCGCGGCGAGCGCCACCTCGACCGGCCCGCCGGGACGGGCGTCGAGCAGGGCGCGGGTGCCCGCGGGTACCGCGTCGTGCGCCGGCAGCGTGCCCGTGGGCAGGCCCGGCGGCAGGTCGTCGGCGAACCCGGTGACCACGGCCGCGTAGTCGACCGCCCCGGACGGCAGGTCGCCCGCCCACGCACGGGCCAGCGAGGGCAGCGCGAGCACGACCGGCAGCGCACCCGGCGGCAGGTCGTCGTGCGCGGGGTCGCTGGTCACCACGACCTCGGCGTCCTCGCCGGGCCCGACCAGGTCGGCGCCCACCGCCCACGCGGCGAGCACCCACACCAGCGACTTCCAGTGGGCCGGGGCGTCGAGGCGCACGGTGGTGCCGGGCTCGGCGTCGAGCTCGTCCTGCAGCAGGCCGACGGTCTTGGCGACCCAGGTGCGCAGCACCCGCGCCGACAGCTCGATCCGCTCGCCGGCGCCCGCGCCGGCGTCCGGCCCGTACCAGGTCAGCCGCGGCCGGCCGGCGTCGTCGCGCTCGAGCGCGGCGAGCAGCGAGGCGACGTCGGTGGCCGGCGCGGGCACGGCGCTCAGGCGCCGTTGGGCTCGGGGGAGTCCGAGGCCGGGAAGTCGGTGATGAAGCTCTCGACGACCTCGCCGGACACCGAGCCGCACAGCTGGCGGTGACCGCTCTCGGCGGCCCAGTGCGACAGGGCGACCTGCTTGCCCTCGGGCAGCTCGCCGTAGGCGTCGTCCCAGGCGCTGACGATGAACTTGCCGCCGGTGGCGTCGTCGTCGCGGGCGATGCCGGCGATCTGCTCGAGCTCGTCGACCTGGGCCTGCGGGAGGTCCTCGGCGTACCAGACCACGGTGTAGCCGTGCTCGAGGTTGTGCACCAGGTTCTCCATCCGCGGGCGGTCCTCGGCGGTGTAGAACGGCGCGGCCGGGTAGGTCGGCGAGGCGTAGTGCGGGCCGTACGAGGGCGGCACGGTGTCGTACTCGACGACGTCGACGTCCGGCGAGGGCGTGCCCGGGCCGACGTGGTTGCTGACGTCGTCGCCGGCGGCGTCGTCGTCCTCGACGGGGTCGCAGTCGGCCGCGCCGGCGGCGACGCCGATCAGGGGCAGCTCGTCGGGGTTGTTGCGGCGGAAGTCGAGGACCACGACGACGACCAGCACGACCAGGACGGCGACGACGGCGGCCGCGGCACCGGCCACCAGCAGCGTGCGGCGACGCTCCTTGGCGGCCTGCGCGGCCCGCATCTGCTCGACCCTGGCCGCCCGCTCGGCGGTCTCCTTCTTCTTGTTCGCCACGGGGCGCAGTCTAGGCAACCTGCCCGGTGGCACCCTGGTCGGGTGGACGGCGCGGAGCGGACGTACCGGCCGGGGCACCGGCTCGACGTCGGCGCCACCCTGGCCGCGCTGCGCTGCGGGCGGGGCGACCCGTCCTGGCGGGTCGAGGCCGACGGCACCCACTGGTGGGCCACCACGACACCGGTGGGCACGGGTCTGCTCCGGGTGCGGGCCCGTCCGCGCGAGGGGGTGGTCGAGGCCGCCGCGTGGGGCGAGGGGGCGGGCTGGCTGCTCGACGGCGTCCCCGACCTGCTCGGCGCGCGCGACGAGCCGGAGGCGTTCGTCCCCGCGGCCGAGCACGCGGTGCTCGTCGACGCCTGGCGCGCCCGCCCCGGCTGGCGGGTGCCGCGCACCCGCCGCGTGCTCGACGCGCTCGCGATCGCGTGCCTGAACCAACGCGTCACCGGCCTGGAGGCGGCCAAGGGCTGGCGGGCGCTGCTGCTCGCCTTCGGCGAGCCGGCCCCCGGCG
>NZ_BAAHAF010000202.1:0-1318 GCF_054777815.1 Angustibacter speluncae
CGGGTCGCCGGCGCACGCGGCGAGCGCCACGGCGACGCCGCCGAGCGCGAGGGCGCGGACGAGCACGGTGCGGGTCCGCACGGTCGAGCCTCCCCCGGTGGGCGTCCTGGGCGTGTTCATGGTAAGCGCGACGCGCAGGTGCTCCGCGCCGCCACGCCCGGGGTCACGCGGTGGGCGCGACCGCGCCGGCGCGGCCCAGGGCGAGCGCCTGCTCCGCGACCGGGGCCGCGACCGCGGGGACGCCCTCGACGAGCCCGGTGCGGGTCCGGCGCTCCAGCAGGTCCTCGACCGTGAGCGCCCCCTCGGCCAGCACGCCGAACAGCAGCTCGGCGCCGGTCGTGGGGCAGCCGGGCGCCACCGGTCCGGCGAGCTCGGGGTGGCGCAGGGCCAGGGCGTGCACGTCGACCGCCTCGGTGCCGTACCGGCGCACGAGCCGCTGCGGTGCGCGCACCCGCGCCAGCACGTCGCGCGGTGCGGCGCCCACCAACGGCAGCGTCCGCGTCCGCCCGGCGACGTGGTGCCCGGTGCGGCGGCAGACGGCGTCGACGGCGTCCTCGGCCATCCGGCGGTAGGTCGTGAGCTTGCCGCCGGTGATGGTGACCGGACCGCCCGGCCGGTCGACGAGCAGGTGGCGGCGCGACAGGTCGGCGGTGGTCGCCCCGGCGCCGGCGACGAGGGGCCGCAGCCCGGCGTAGCGCCCGACGACGTCGTCGGCCGTGACGGGCACCGCCAGCGCCCGGTTCACGGTGCGCAGCAGGAACGCCTCGTCGTGCTCGGGGACGGCGGGGGCGCTCGGGTCCTCGCCCGGTGCCTCCTCGTCGGTCAGCCCGAGCAGCACCAGGCCGTCCGGCTGCGGGACGGCGAAGACGAACCGCCCGACGCGGCCTGGGACCGGCACGGCGACGACCGCCCGCGGCCAGCCGAGCGAGCCGGCCCGCAGCACCAGGTGCGACCCGCGGCTCGGCACCATCCGCAGGGTGGGCTCGTGCTCGCCGGCCCACACCCCGGTGGCGTTCACGACCGCGCCGCAGCGCACGTGCACGCGCTCCCCCGCGACCACCACGGTCAGCTCGTCCGGACCCACGTCCGCGGCAGCGGCGCGGGTCAGCACGTCGGCGCCGTGCGCGGCGGCGGTGCGCGCCAGCGCCACGACCAGGCGCGCGTCGTCCTCGAGCCGGCCGTCCCACGAGAGCACGCCGCCCCGCAGGCCGTCGGTCTGCAGGCACGGGGCGTGCACCAGGGCGTCCTGCGCGCTGATGCGGGTCGGCGCGGGCAGCAGGTCGGTGGGCGTGCGCGCGGCGCGGCGCAGCACGTCGGC
>NZ_BAAHAF010000203.1:0-3830 GCF_054777815.1 Angustibacter speluncae
GGCGCGAGACCTCGGTGACGGCCGGCCCGCTGCGCCACCGGGTGGGCAGCACGACGACGGGCGCCTCGGCGCCGTCGGCCCGGCGGTGCCGCGACGACGCGGCGGCGACCGCACCGGGGTCGGCGCCGCGGAAGCCCCCGGTCGTGGCGTCGGGGTCGCCGGTGACGAGCAGGTCGGCGCCGCGCCCGCAGAGCTGCTCGAGCAGCCGCGAGGTGGCCTCGACCGACTCGTGGTGGTCGTCGACGGCCACCAGGCGCCAGCGCTCGCGCTCGGCGGCGAGCAGGGCGGCGTCGTCGCGCAGCAGCGAGACCGCCTCGTCGACGATCGCCGCGGGGTCGAACGAGCTGGGCGAGCGCAGCGCGGTGACGTCGAGGTACTCGCCGAGCAGCGTCGCCGCGGCCTCCCACTCCGGGCGGCCGTGCCGGCGGCCGAGCTCGGCCAGCCCGTCGGGACCGAGGCCGCGCTCCATCGCACGCATCAGCAGCTCGCGCAGCTCGGCGCGCAACCCGCTGAGCGCCAGGGCAGGTCGCACGGCGGACGGCCACTCCGGTGGCGTGCCCTCACCCTCGCGGTGCCCCTCGAGCAGGTCGCGCAGCACGGCGTCCTGCTCCGGGCCGGAGATCAGCCGCGGGCTCGGGTCGCCCGCGCGCACCGCGGAGCGGCGGATGAGCCCGAACGCGTACGACGCGGGCGTGCGGGCCAGCGGCTCGCCGACCGCGACCGGCCCGGGACCCGACAGCCGGGCCGAGACCCGTTGCCGCAGCGCCGCCGCGGCGACGCGGCTCGGGGCGAGCACGAGCACCGACGACGGGTCGAGCCCGTCGCGGTGCACCCGCGCGGCGACCGCCTCGACCAGGGTCGTGGTCTTGCCGGTGCCCGGCGCGCCCACGACGACGAGCGGACCGCTGCCGGCCCGGCGCGCCACCACCTCGGCCTGCACGGGGTCGAGGTCGGGCACCTGGGCACCCGCGGCCGGACGACGGACCAGGCGCAGGGCGGCGTGGTCGGTCGGCGGCACGTGCCGATCCCACCACACGGCGCCGACAGCACCACGGGGGCCGGCAGCGCGCTCGTGCGGTCAGGGCCGCCAGCGCGCCCGGGCCAGGTCGACCCGGTCGCCCGCGGAGCGCAGCGGCGTCCCCTCGCGCCGGTACTCGCGCAGCGCCCGCTCCTCGAGGCCGACGGGCGGCAGCCCGCCCGCCCGCAGCACGCGCCACCAGGGCAGGTCGCCGCCGCCGTAGCGCGCCATGACCGAGCCGACGCCGCGCGGGCCGCCGCGCCCGACCAGCTCGGCGACGTCGCCGTAGGTGAGGACCCGCCCCGCCGGGATGCGGGCGACCAGGTCGAGCACGTCCTCGGCCAGCTCGGACGGCACGCCCCTCATCTGCGGCGCCTCACGGGTAGGGCCAGGGGTTGCGGGCGCAGCCCTGCAGCCCGAGCGTCTGCTGCAGCATCACCGGCGCCACCGCGCCCGTGCCCGGGCACCCGACGTGGCCCTTGCCGAGGAAGTGCCCGACCTCGTGGTTCACCAGGTACGAGCGGTAGGCGGTGAGGTCGTCCGCGTAGTCGGCGGTGCCGCCCACCCAGCGGTAGTGGGTGAGCGCGACCACGCCGCCGTTGCGGCACGAGACCTTGCCGTAGGTCTTGAGCGGGCGGCAGAGCCGGTCGACCATCGCCGGGCTGCCCAGCACGACGGTGACGTCGGCCGCCGCGGCGTCGCCCGTCCGCCCGAAGACGTAGCCCTCGTTGACCCAGCCGCGCGGGTCGTTCAGCGCGGTCATCACGAACGCGGCGAACGCGGTGCCGTCGACGGGCACGCCGCCCTCGACCGCGACGGCGACCGTCACCGGCCGCTCGCCCGCGGGTGCCGGCACCTCGCCCGGCACGACCACCTGGGTGCCGTCGCCGCTGTCGGGGACGTCGTGGGAGAGCAGGCCGGCGAGCGCGTCCGGCGACGCCGGGTCGGCGGTGGGTGCCGGGGCCGGGGCCGCGGGCGTCGCGCCGTCGCCCAGCACGGCGTCGCCCAGCAGCCCCTCGCCCTGCAGGATCGCCGAGGTGGTGGCGTCCGGGGACGCCGCGGCCCGCGGCGGCTCCTCCTCGGCGCAGCCCGCCAGGAGGACGACGAGGGCGGCCAGCGCACCCGCCAGGGCGCGGCGGGAGGGGACGCGTCGCACGTCCCGAGGATGTCACGGCGTACCCGTCGGTAGGCTGAGCCGACCCCGAGGAGGACCATGACCACCCAGGACACGCGCTCGCGCGGCGCCCGGCTGCCCCGCAGCGCCCGGCGCGCGCAGCTGCTCGTCGCGGCGCAGGAGGTCTTCGTCGAGAACGGCTACCACTCCGCCGCGATGGACGACATCGCCGAGCGGGCCGGGGTCAGCAAGCCGGTGCTGTACCAGCACTTCCCCGGCAAGCTCGAGCTGTACCTCGCGATCCTCGACATGCACAACGGCGAGCTGGTGGCCAGCGTCGGCGCCGCGATGCGGGCGCACCCCGAGAACAAGGACCGCGTGGCGGCGGCCATCTCGGCCTACTACGAGTTCGTCGACCGCGACGACGCCGCGTTCCGCCTCGTCTTCGAGTCCGACCTCACCAACGACCCGCTGGTGCGCGACCGGGTCGACCTGGTCGAGAAGACGGTCTCGGCCGCGATCGCCGACATCATCACCGAGGACGCCGGGCTCGACCGCGCGCAGGCGCAGCTGCTCGGCGTCGCCCTCGCCGGCATGGCGCAGGTCAGCGCCCGCGCCTGGCTGCAGGAGCGCCGGCCGGTGCCGCGCGAGCAGGCGGCCGCGCTCATCTCGCAGCTGGCGTGGCGCGGCATCAGGGCCTTCCCGCTCACGGGTTCGCCCACGGCGGAGACCGACGGGGAACAGCCGGGCTGACGCCCGTCGTTCCCCGAGCAGACCGGAACGGACCGGAGCACGAACCAGAGCACGACCGAGAAGCACGACGAAGGAGCAGCGTGGAGGTCAAGATCGGGGTCCAGCACGTGACCCGTGAGCTGGTGCTCGAGTCGGCGCAGTCGCCGGCCGAGGTCAAGGCGGCCGTGGCCGACGCCCTCGCGGGCGGCTCGGCGACGCTCGAGCTGGTCGACGACAAGGGCCGCGTCCTCGTGGTGCCCACCGCGAACCTGGCGTACGTCGAGATCGGCGCCGAGGAGTCGCGCCGGGTGGGCTTCGGCAGCTGAGCCGCACCCGCCGACCACCGGCCGCAGGCCCTCCGGCGTCCGCATCTCGGGATGCGGCCGGGGGCCTGCGGTGGGAGCGTTCCGAGGACCAGGGGCCCGCACGTGGGAGCGGCCCCCTCGCCTGACTGGAGGCCCCGAGCCCCCGGAGAGGAACGCGCAATGGGCACCATCCTCGGAACCATCGTCTTCGGCGCCGTCATCGGCGTCCTGGCCCGGCTCGTCCTGCCCGGCAAGCAGCACATCAGCGTCCTGATGACCGTCGTGCTCGGCATCGTCGGCGCGCTGGTCGGCTACTTCGTCTGGGGCCTGATCACCGGTGACGGCTTCATGGGCGGCAACACCGGCGGCATCGACTGGATCCGGCTGATCATCTCGGTCGTCGTGGCGGCCGTGCTCGTCTCGATCTACGCCGGCTCCGCCGGACGCCGCCGCGCGGTCCGCTGACCGCACGACGCGAACGACGGCCGCAGCCCACGGGCTGCGGCCGTCGTCGTCTCAGTCGGTGGTGTCCCCCCGGAGCCGCTTGGTCTCGCCGCGCTCGCGCTTGGCCCGCAGCCGGCGCTCCACCGACCCGCGGGTCGGACGGGTCGCCCGGCGCGCGGGTGGCGGCGGGGCGAGCAGCTCGCGCAGCCGCTCGGCC
>NZ_BAAHAF010000204.1:0-7648 GCF_054777815.1 Angustibacter speluncae
CGGTCGGGGTGGCGCCCGGCGCGGCGTCGAGCACCAGCACCCGGTGGCCCGCGCGGGCCGCGACCTCGGCGATGCCGGCGCCCATCGTCCCCGCGCCGACGACGCCGACCTGCAGGTCCGCGTCGGCCAGCACGTCGCCCGTGGTCTCGCTCACGCCCAGACAGTAGCCCGACCGCGGGAGCGGTCAGTCGTCCTTGCGGCCGTCCGGGAGCACCAGGTTCAGCACGAGGCTGACGAAGGTGACGACGACGGCGCCCAGCACCGCCGACCAGAAGAAGTCGTCGACGTGGAAGGTGAGCGGCGTCTGCTCGCTGATCCACGAGGTGGCCTGCAGCATGAGCGCGTTCACGACGAAGCTGAACAGGCCCAGCGTCAGCACGTAGAGCGGCAACGTGAAGAACGTGACGATCGGCTTGACCACGGCGTTCAGCAGCCCGAACACCAGGCCGAGCAGCAGGAAGGTCAGCACCTGCTGGCCGACGCCCTCGGTGGCCGCGCCCCCGAGGTCGAGCCCCGGCACCACCAGCGTCGCGACCCAGATCGCGACGGCGTTGACCACCACCTTGACCGCGAACGACCTCATCGCCCCACCCTCCCAGTCCTCGCAGGGGGAACGGGCGGGCGGGCCCCGGCGTTCCGCGACGCACGGCCGTCCCCACCCCCGACGAAGGTCGGCACCTGCGGGGGAGCGGTCGAGACCCACGGCGGAGGCGGCAGGACGTCCCGGACCGCGAGGCTCGTCACCATGACCTCCACCGCGCCTGCGCCCGACCGCACCGCCGCCCTGTCGGCGCGCGGCCTCACCAAGACCTACGGACGCGGCGAGGCCGCCGTCACCGCCCTGCGGGGCGTCGACGTGGCGCTCGCCCGCGGCGCGTTCACCGCCGTGATGGGCCCGTCGGGCTCCGGCAAGTCGACGCTGCTGCACTGCCTGGCGGGGCTCGACACCGTGACGTCCGGCTCGGTCTTCCTGGGCGACACCGAGCTGACCGCCCTGTCCGACCACGACCTGACGCTGCTGCGCCGCCGCCGGATCGGCTTCGTCTTCCAGTCCTTCAACCTGCTGCCGATGCTCACCGCGGAGCAGAACGTCCTGCTGCCGCTCGACCTGGCGGGTCGCCGCAGCCGCCGCGCCGACGGTTCCGACCCGCGCACCGACGGCACCCTCGCCCACCTGGCCGAGACCCTCGGCATCGCCGACCGGATGGGCCACCGGCCCTCGGAGATGTCCGGCGGCCAGCAGCAGCGCGTGGCCATCGCGCGCGCCCTGGTCACCCGTCCCGACGTGGTGGTCGCCGACGAGCCCACCGGCAACCTCGACTCGCACGCGGGGGCCGAGGTGCTCGGCCTGCTGCGCACGCGCGTCCGCGAGTTCGGCGAGACGGTCGTGATGGTCACGCACGACCCGGTCGCGGCCTCGTACGCCGACCGCGTGCTGCTGATGGCCGACGGCGTCGTCGCCGGCGAGCTGGAGTCGCCGACGGCCGAGCAGGTCGTGGCCGCCACGTCGGCCGCCCTGCTCGGTGCGCCCGCGGGTGCCGCCCGATGATGACCGCCTCCTCCCGCGCGCGGCTGCGCGCGGACTCGGGCCGGTTGCTGTCCGCCGGCGTCGCCATCGTCCTCGGGACGGGGTTCGCCGCGGCCGTGCTGATGGCCGGTGACGTCGTCGAGCGGACGGCGTACGCGAGCGTCACCACCGACCTGGCCGGCGCCGACCTCGTCGTGGTGCCCGACCCGCAGGGCGAGTGGCTGCCGCTGGACGCCGCGACCGCCGAGCGGGCCGCCGCCGTCGACGGCGTGCAGGAGGTCGCGGCCACCGCGACGACCTACGCCTCCCTGGTCAACGGGGCCCGCACCGACGTCCCCGTCGTGAGCGACCTGCCCGACCTGCCCGGGCTGCGCACGCCCGAGCCGCTCGAGGGCCGGCTGCCGGCCGCCGAGGGCGAGATCGCGCTGAACGAGGCGGTCGCGGAGCGGCTGCGCACGTCCGTGGGCGACGAGGTCGCGGTCGAGCTGTACGCCGCCGACGAGGTCGACGAGTCCGGCTTCCCGGTCGAGCAGGAGCTGCCGCTGCAGGTGGTGGGGATCCTGCCCGGCGGGCTCGCCTCGACGCTCGGGGCCAGCGGCTCCGGCCTGGTGACGTCCGGCACGCTCGCCGCGTGGGACGCCGTGCAGGGCTCCGACGGCGGTCCCGAGCGGCTCCTCGTGGTCGCCGACGAGGGCGCCGACCCCGTCGCGCTGCGCGACCGCCTGGCGTCCGAGCTGCCGGACCAGCTGGTCCGCACCGCCGACGAGGAGGCCGAGGCGGCCCTGGCGTCGCTCCTCGACGGCGTCGACGTGCTGACGATGACCGCTCTCGGGTTCGCGGCGCTCGCGCTGTTCGTCGCGGGCTTCGTCATCACCAACACGTTCGCCGTGCTCGTGGCCCAGCGCACCCGCCAGCTCGCGCTGCTGCGGTGCGTCGGCGCCACCCGCGGGCAGGTGCGGCGCGAGGTGCTCGGCCAGGCCGCTGTGCTCGGCCTGCTGGCCTCCCTCGTCGGCGTGGTGGTCGGCACGGCGGTCGCCAACGTCGCGGCCCGGCTCGTCGCCTCGGCGCAGCCGCAGCTCGACCTGCCGACCGTGGTCGTCCCGGGGGTGCTCGCGGTGCTCGTGCCGGTGCTCGCCGGCGTCCTGGTGACGGTCGGGGCGGCGCTCGCACCGGCCCGGGCGGCCACCCGGGTCGCCCCGCTCGCCGCGCTGCGGCCGGCCGACGGGCCGGACCTGCGCCACCGCACCTCGTGGGTGCGGGTCGGTCTCACCGCCGGCTTCGTCGTGGTCGGCGGGCTGCTGCTCGCGCTCGGCGTGCGGCTCGGCTCGGACGGCGACCTCTACGGGCCGCTCGTGGCGGCCGGTGGCGCCGGGCTGACCTTCGTCGGCGTCCTGGTCGGCGCGGTGCTGGCGGTGCCGCGGGTCGTCGGCGGCAGCGGCCGCCTGCTGGCCCGCCTGGCCCCCGGCGACGCCGGTGCCGCGGTCGCGCTCGCGGGCGCGAACGGCGTCCGCAACCCGCGTCGCACCACGAGCACCGCCGCCGCGCTGCTCATCGGCGTGACGCTGGTGTCGACGGTCGCGGTCGGCGCGGCCACCACCCAGGCCAGCCTGCTGCGGGTCTTCGACGGGCAGTGGCCGGTCGACGTCGCGGTGGGCGGGTCCGACCGCGCCGACTACGGCGCCGCCACCGAGCCCGAGCTCGACGACGCCCTGGTGCAGGCGCTCACCGGCGCGGACGACGTGGCGGGCAGCGCCGTGCTGCGCGGCACCCGCGCCGCCCTCGAGAAGGGCGCGACCTTCGCCGCCCCCGACCTGTCGGTGCTGGTGCGCGGCGTCGACCCGGACGAGGGCCAGGCGGTCGCCGAGACCGAGGGCGCGCTCGGCGCGCTCACCGACGGCATCGCGGTGGTGCCCGGCGACTTCGCCGCCGAGACCGGTGTCGAGGACGGCGGGGCGCTCGTCCTGGCGGCCGACGACGGCACGACGCTCGAGCTGACGGCGGCGGTCTCGCCGATCGGCGGCCGGGCGCTGGTGCTCACCACCGCCGACCTGGAGCGGCTCGACCCCCGGGCGCCGGTCACCGGGCTGTGGCTCGACCTCGACGACGCGCTGGCGCAGGGCGACCCGGCCGAGGCCGTGGCCGCGGTCGACCGGCTGCGCGACGTCGTGAGCGAGACCGCCGCCGGGTCGGTGCGGGTCGAGGGGGCCGCCGCCGAGCGGGCGAGCTTCCAGCAGGTCGTCGACACCCTGCTCGCCGTGCTCACCGGGCTGCTCGCCGTGGCGGTGGTCATCGCCGTGGTCGGCGTCGCGAACACGCTCAGCCTCTCGGTGGTCGAGCGGACGCGCGAGTCGGCGCTGCTGCGGGCGCTCGGGCTGACCCGCCGCCAGCTGCGCGGCACCCTCGCCGCCGAGGGCGTGCTGCTCGCCGGCGCCGGCACGGTGCTCGGGCTCGTGCTCGGCGGCGTGTACGGCTGGCTCGGGGCCACCTCGGTGCTCGCGGCGGTCGCGGGCGGCGACGTGACGCCCGACCTGCCGTGGGACCGGCTCGGGCTGGTCGTCGTCGGGGCGGTGCTCGCCGGGCTGCTCGCATCCGTGCTGCCCGCGCGGCGCGCGGCCCGGGCGGCCCCCGTGGCGGCGCTCGCGGAGTGAGGCCGCGGGCCGGGGAGTCCTAGGGTGTGGCGCATGGCGACCGACACCCCCGCCCCCGGCCCGCGGATCCGCACCGCGCTCGACGCCGTCCCCGGCTACAAGCCCGGACGCCCGCCCGCCCCGGTCGAGGGCGTCACCTCGTACAAGATCAGCTCGAACGAGAACCCGTACCCGCCGCTGCCGTCGGTGCTCGAGGTCGTGCGCCGCTCGGCCGAGCAGATGAACCGCTACCCCGACATGGCCTGCTCCGAGCTGGTCGCGGCGATCGCCCGCTACACCGGCGTCCCGTCGGACTGCGTCGCCACCGGCACCGGCAGCGTCGGCGTCCTCGGCCAGATCGTGCAGTCCGTGGCCGGCGAGGGCGACGAGGTCGTGTACGCCTGGCGCTCGTTCGAGGCCTACCCGATCGTCGTCGGCGTCAGCGGCGCCACCGCGGTCCCCGTCCCGAACCGTCCCGACGGCGGGCACGACCTGGTCGCCATGGCCGACGCGATCACCGAGCGCACCCGCCTGGTGCTGGTCTGCACGCCGAACAACCCGACCGGCCCGGCCGTCGACGGCGAGGAGCTCGAGGCGTTCCTCGACCGCGTCCCGTCCGACGTGCTCGTGGTGATCGACGAGGCGTACCGCGAGTTCGTCCGCGACCCCAAGGTGCCGGACGCGATGCAGGTCTGGCGCACCCGCCCGAACGTCGCCGTGCTGCGCACGTTCTCCAAGGCCTACGGGCTCGCCGGCCTGCGCGTCGGGTACGCCGTGGCGCACCCCGCGGTCGCCGACGCGCTGCGCAAGACCGCTGTGCCGTTCGGCGTCTCGGCGATGGCCCAGGACGCCGCGGTCGCCTCGCTCGCCGCCGAGGACGAGCTGCTCGAGCGGGTCGAGGCGCTCGTCGCCGAGCGCACCCGGGTGCTCGAAGCGCTGCGCGGCCAGGGCTGGGACGTGCCGGACAGCCAGGCCAACTTCGTCTGGCTGCCGCTCGGCGGGTCCGCGCTCGCCTTCGCGGCCCGCTGCGCGGCGGTGGGGCTGTCGGTGCGCCCCTTCGACGGTGACGGCGTGCGCTGCACCATCGCCGAGCCCGAGGCCAACGACCGCCTGATCGAGGTGTGCGGGGAGTACCGCTCCCTCGGCTGAGCGCTCGCCGGGTGAGGTAGGGCACGGCGGTTGGGCGCGCGGTACCGGCGCCGGGGCAGCACTGTGGGGAGGGCCCGGCCGCGCCGCCGCGGCCACCCCCCACCGCCTCCAGGAGGCCCACCCGTGTCGACCGACGCCATCGTCGTGCTCAAGGACGACCACAAGCGCATCCGCGCCCTGTTCCGCGACTTCGGCAAGGCCGGCGCGGACGCCACGGTCACCAAGGGGAGGCTCGCGACGAAGATCATCGAGGAGCTGACCGTGCACACCTACCTCGAGAACGAGGTGATGTACCCCGAGGTGCGCACCCTGCTCCCCGAGCTCGAGGACGACGTCCTGGAGTCGTACGAGGAGCACCACGTGGCCGACGTGCTCGTGATGGAGCTCGCCGCCATGGATCCCGACGCCGAGCGCTTCGACGCCAAGATGACGGTGCTGATCGAGAACGTCACGCACCACATCGAGGAGGAGGAGCAGGACTGGTTCCCGAAGGTGCGGGCCGGTCTGAGCCGCACGCAGCTGCGCGACATCGGCGCCCGCATGCAGGAGCTGCGGCCGAGCGCCCCAAAGAGCCCCGCGCAGCCGTCGGCGCTGAAGAAGGTCGTCGACGCCGTGATCGCCTGAGGGCGAAGGTCTCTCAGCCGCGGTCGAGCCGTTCGCGCACGATCCGGACGGCGTCGGCCCGGTCGCTCGCGCCGAGCTTGAGCAGCACGCTCGAGACGTTGTTCGCGACGGTCTTGGCCGAGATGCCGAGTCGCTGCGCGATCACCGGGTTCGACAGCCCCTTCGCGAGCAGGTCGGCGACCCGCGCCTCGCGCCGAGTGAGCCCGCCGGGCAGGCTCGTCGCCGGGACGTCGGCCCGCTGCGCCCCGGGACGCGGCACGCCGCTGCCGAGCCACTGCGCCCCGCGCTCGACCGCGGCGACGGCGGCGAGGATCTCGTCCGGCGGCGCCTGCTTGACGACGTAGCCGGCGGCACCGGCCCGCAGCGCCGCGGCGACGGAGGCGTCGTCGTCGAAGAGCGTCACGACGAGCACCCGGCAGCCCGGCAGCGCCGCCACCACCTGCTCGGTCGCGCGCAGCCCGCCGAGCTCGGGCATCGCGAGGTCCATCAGGACGACGTCGGGCCCCTCGCGCAGCGCCGCGGCCACGGCCTCGGTGCCGGTCGCGGCCTCGGCGACGACGTCGTACCCGCTGGCCCGCAGCAGCGCGACCATGCCCTTGCGGAACACCGGGTGGTCGTCGACGACCAGCACCCGGCTCACGTGGCCACCCCCACCGGCAGCCGGACGGCGAGCCGCGTCCCGCCGAGGTCCGAACGCCCCAGCCGCACACCGCCGCCGAGCTCGGCCGCCCGGTCGCGGATCGAGGCCAGCCCGACGCCGGGACGCAGCGGCTCGGGCAGGCCGCTGCCGTCGTCGTCGACCACCACGTGCAGCGCACCGCCGTCGACGCGCAGCGCGACCACGCAGGCGCGCGCGCCGGCGTGCCGGTGCACGTTGGTCACCGCCTCCTGCACGATCCGCAGCGCCGCCAGGTCGACCGCCGCCGGCAGCGGCAGCGCGTCCGGGGCGTCGACCTGCACGGTCAGGTCGTCGCCGCCGAGGCCGCGCACCCGGTCGCGGACGGCGGCGGCCAGCCCGAGGTCGTCGAGCACCGCCGGGCGCAGCCCGCGGGCCAGGGCGCGGGTGCGTTCCACGGTGCCCTGGATGTCGTCGACCAGCTCGGTGCCGAGGGCGTGCAGCGCCGGGTCGACGTCCGCCGCCCGCCGGGCCAGCGCCGCGGCCGACAGCGCGAGCCCGCTCAGCGCCGGACCCACGTCGTCGTGCAGGTCGTGCCGCAGCCGCCGCCGCTCCTCCTCGTGCGCCCGCACGAGCTCGGAGCGGGCCACCACCAGGTCGGCCATCACCACGGCGCCGTGCAGGGCGGGGGCCGCGTGCACCGCCAGCCGCGCCACCACCTGCTGGTCGCGGGCGGTCAGCGCGGTCTCGCCCCGCCGCGGCGCGACGACGAGGTCGGCGAGCCAGCCGCCGAGGTAGGTCACGAGCACGGTGACGGCGTCGTCGCGGGTGCGCGGGTCGGCACCGTGCACGACGTCGAGGATGCCGGGACCGCGCAGCCGCGCGCCGTCGAGGTAGGCGGTGTCGACCACGCACCGCAGGAACGTCGCGGGCACGGCCGCCGGGTCGGGCTCGGCGTCCAGGCGCGCCCCGAGCTCGCGGACCGCGTACGCCGCGTCCCCGCGTCCGCGGAAGACCAGCCAGCCGGACGCCCGCGGGCCGAGCAGCACCAGCGCGACGGCGAGCGCGGCCGCCGCCGTCGCCGCGAGCACGGCCGCGCGCCCC
>NZ_BAAHAF010000205.1:0-4976 GCF_054777815.1 Angustibacter speluncae
CCCACGGCGGCGGCGCGACGGTCGCGGGGAGCACGCTGGGCGCGGCGCGGCGGGAGCGCTGCTCGACCCGCAGCACGTGCACCAGGCGGGACCGCTCGGCCAGCCACCCGTCGGCCTGCCGGCTCGCGTCCAGCAGGCGGAAGGCGCTCGGCCCGACCAGCTCGAGGCCGCAGCGCGGGCAGCGCGGGCCCGCGAGGGGGGCGGAGCAGTCGGGGCAGATGTCGGTGCGCGCGAACCGGGGCGGGGCGGCGGGCCCGGTCGGGGCGGGCGCGGGAGCGGTCATGGCGCCAGCCTGGCCGGACGTCGGCGCCGCCCGCAGGCGCCGACCTACTCAACCCCACCCGCCCGCCGTGGGTGGGGGTACTCAGGGCAGCGGCTGCTCCCCGGGCCAGCGCGGCGGGCGCTTCTCGGCGAAGGCGGCCACGCCCTCGGCGCGGTCGGCGCTGAACGCGGTGGCGCGCCAGGCGGCGTCCTCGACCTGCAGCCCGGCGGCCAGGGGCACGTCCATGCCGAGGCGCATGGCCCGCTTGGCGTTGCGCACCCCCACCGGCGAGTTGGCGGCGATCTGCGCGGCCAGGGCGAGCGCGGCCTCGCGAGCGGTGCCGGCGTCGACGAGCCGGTCGGCGAGCCCAAGCCGGTACGCCTCCTCGGCGTCGACGCGGCGGGCGGTCAGGATCAGGTCGGCGGCGCGCGACCAGCCGAGCCGGCGGGTCAGCAGCTGGGTGCCGCCGCCCCCGGGGATCACGCCGACGGCGACCTCGGGCAGCCCGAGCACCGCGGAGCGTCCTGCCACGACCAGGTCGCAGGCGAGCGCGATCTCGCAGCCGCCGCCCAGCGCGAAGCCGTCGACCGCGGCCACCACCGGCACCTCCAGGTCGAGCACCGACCGGTACGCGGGCGCCGTGACGAGGCGCTGCCGTCGCAGGTCGTCGTCGCTGAACCCGTTGCGCTCCTTGAGGTCCGCACCCACGCAGAACGCCTTCGGGTGCGACGACGAGACGACCACGGCCCGGGCGGACGCGTCGCCCGCGACCTGCGCCGCGGCCGCGGACAGCGCCCGGGCCATCGCGGTCGACACCGCGTTCATCGCCTCGGGTCGGTCGAGCACCAGCTCGACCACCCCGTCGTCGTGCCGCCTCAGGTCCACCCGCGCGTCGTCGCCCACGCAGGGGAGGCTAGTCCTCGCCCTCCTCGGCCGAGCCGGCCAGCGGCTGCGACGTCGGCAGGCTCTCGCGCGCCGTCGCCGCCGGGACGCCGCGCCCCGCGCTGCGGGTCACGAGCCACGGCGACACCGGGCCGATGCCCTTCAGCGTGCGCCGCCGCAGCGGGGTGCAGGTGAAGCCGGAGGTCTCGCCGAGGGCGACGGCGGTCTGGTCGTCGGCGAGCACCGTGCCCTGCGCGGCGATCGAGGTGAGCCGGCTGGCGCGGTTCACGGTGGTGCCGAACACGTCGCCCATCCGCGCCAGCACCTGTCCGCTCGACAGGCCCACCCGGACGTCCGGGAGCAGCGGGTCGGCGCCGATCTCGGCGACGAGGTCGAGCCCGATGCCGGCGGCGGCCGCGGGCGGCCACGCCACGAAGAGCACCTCGTCGCCGACGGTCTTGATGATCCGTCCGCCGTGCGAGGCGACGACGTCGGACGCCGTCGCCTCGAAGCGCTGCACGAGGGCGGCCAGCTCGCGCTCGGACAACCGCCGCACGACCCGGGTGAACGAGACCAGGTCGGCGAACCCGATGACGCGCAGCATCGTCGTGGTGCCCGGGTCGTCGTGCTCCTCGCTGCGGTACCGGATCAGCGCGGACGCCAGGTGCCGGCGCCACGCGTAGACCAGCAGCGGCTCGAACTGCTCGGCCAGCTCGGCGGCGAGCGCGCCGATGTCGCCCTCGTCCTCGTCGAGGCCGGCGGCGGCGTGCTCGCTCATCACCTCGCCGAGCAGCTGCACCTGCCACGAGGCGAGCCGGTCGACCGAGCGTCCGACAGCGCGGGTGAGGCCGAGCGCGGTCACCTCGTCGACCACGCCGCCGCGCACCAGGTCGGAGATGCGGGTGAGCGCCTCGACGTCGGACTCGGTGAAGGCGTCCAGCTCCTCCTCGACCGCGGGGAAGCCGAGCGCGCGCCAGAACTTGCGCGCCGAGCGCAGCGAGACCCCGGCGCCCTGCGCGACCTCGCGCGAGCGCAGGTGCGGGCGCTCGCCGAGCACCTGGTCCTCGGGGTCGAGGTCGGCGAACGGCTCGAGGTCGCTCACGTCGCCGCCCGCAGGTGGACGACGTCGCCCGCGGCCACCGCCGTCAGCGCGCCGGACGCCTCGCGGACGAGGAGCCGGCCGTCGTCGTCGAGGCCCTCGGCGTCACCCATCAGGGCCCCGCCGGGGCGTTCGACCCGGACGGTCTGCCCGAGGGTCGTGCAGAGCTCGCGGGCGGCGCCGGCGAGCCCGCTGGCCACGGCGTCGCCGTCCGCGGCCTCGAACGCGTCGAGCTGGCGCAGCAGCTCGCGCACCAGCGTGCGCAGGACGGTGTCGCGGTCGGTGCCGGCGGCGCCGGCGAGCCGCAGCGAGGTGCCGCCCGGCGGCAGCTCCTCGGCGGTGGACGTGACGTTCAGGCCGATGCCCAGCACGACCGCGTCGCCCTCGACCTGCGCGAGCAGGCCGGCCACCTTGCCGGCGCCGTCGCCCTCGCCCTCCGGCACGCCCGGGCGCGGCGGCAGCAGCACGTCGTTGGGCCACTTCAGGCCGGCGTCGACCCCGCTCCCCTCGCGCAGCGCGCGGACGACGGCGACGCCGGCGAGCAGCGGCAGCCACCCCCAGCGCCCGCGCGGCGCGGACGGCCGCAGGAGCAGCGACAGGGTCAGCGCCGCCCGCGGCGGCGTCACCCAGGTGCGGTCGAGCCGGCCGCGCCCGGCCTGCTGGTGCTCGGCCACGAGCAGCGAGCGGTGCGGCCACGCGTCGGGGTCGCCGGCGTGCGCCAGCAGGTCCGCGTTCGTCGACCCGGCCTCGGCGACGACCTCCAGGCGCGCCAGGGCGCCCGCTCCGGCGGCGTCGTCGACCAGCGCCCGGCGCAGGGCGGGCTCGCTGAGCGGCGGCCGGTCCAGGTCGGTGAAGCGCGAGCCCGGCATGTGACCAACCCTACGGCGCACGCCCGGTCGCCACCGGCCGTCCCGCGACTACGCTGCGGCAGCGTGAGCGCACTGGAGCACGAGGCCGACGGACCACCCGCGCAGGACGGCGAGCCCATCGACGTCCACACCACCGCGGGCAAGCTCGCCGACCTGCGCCGCCGGGTCCAGGAGGTCGCGAACGCCGGCTCGCAGCGAGCGGTCGACAAGCAGCACGCCCGCGGCAAGAAGACCGCCCGCGAGCGGATCGAGCTGCTGCTCGACGAGGGCTCGTTCATCGAGATGGACAAGTACGCGCGGCACCGCTCCACCGCCTTCGGCCAGGACGAGAACCGCCCCTACGGCGACGGCGTCGTCACCGGCTATGGCACGGTCGACGGCCGCCAGGTGGCCGTGTTCGCGCAGGACTTCACGGTCTTCGGCGGCTCCCTGGGCGAGGTCTTCGGCGAGAAGATCGTCAAGGTCATGGACTTCGCCATGAAGATCGGCTGCCCCGTCATCGGGCTGAACGACTCCGGCGGCGCGCGCATCCAGGAGGGGGTGGTCTCGCTCGGGCTCTACGGCGAGATCTTCCGCCGCAACGTGCACGCGTCCGGCGTGATCCCGCAGATCTCCCTGATCATGGGGCCGTGCGCGGGCGGCGCCGTCTACTCCCCCGCCATCACCGACTTCACCGTGATGGTCGACCAGACCTCGCACATGTTCATCACCGGCCCCGACGTCATCAAGACCGTCACCGGCGAGGACGTCGGCATGGAGGACCTCGGCGGCGCGCGCACCCACAACACCCGCTCCGGCGTCGCGCACCACATGGGCACCGACGAGGAGGAGGCGCTCGAGTACGTCAAGGCGCTGCTGTCGTACCTGCCGTCGAACAACCTCGAGGAGCCGCCCGCGTTCGAGGGCGGCGGCGACCTGGCGAAGACGCCGGACGACGAGTGGCTCGACACCTGCATCCCCGACTCGCCGAACGTGCCCTACGACATGAAGGCCGTCATCGAGCACGTCGTCGACGACGGCGACTTCCTCGAGGTGCACGCCCTGTTCGCGCCGAACATCATCTGCGGCTTCGCGCGCGTCGACGGCATGAGCGTCGGCGTGGTCGCGAACCAGCCGATGCAGTTCGCCGGCTGCCTCGACATCGACGCCTCCGAGAAGGCCGCGCGCTTCGTCCGCACCTGCGACGCCTTCAACGTCCCCGTGCTCACGTTCGTCGACGTCCCGGGCTTCCTGCCCGGCACCGACCAGGAGTGGGACGGCATCATCCGACGCGGCGCCAAGCTCATCTACGCGTACGCCGAGGCGACGGTGCCGCTCGTCACCGTGATCACGCGCAAGGCCTACGGCGGCGCGTACGACGTGATGGGCTCCAAGCACCTCGGCGCCGACATCAACCTGGCCTGGCCCACCGCGCAGATCGCGGTCATGGGGGCGCAGGGTGCGGTGAACATCCTCTACCGCAAGCAGATCCAGGCCGCAGCGGAGGCGGGCGACGACGTCGAGGCCGTCCGCCAGGAGTTCGTCACGCGCTACGAGGACACGCTCGCGAACCCGTACGTCGCGGCCGAGCGCGGCTACGTCGACACCGTCATCTCGCCGTCGAACACGCGGATGAACGTCACCCGCGCGCTGCGCGCCCTGCGCACCAAGCGCGAGACGCTGCCGCCCAAGAAGCACGGCAACATCCCGCTGTGAGCGACGAGAGCACCGAGCCCGCCGCCCCCGCCCTGCGGGTCGTCCGCGGCGACGCGACCCCCGAGGAGGTGGCCGCGCTGCTCGTCGTCCTGCAGGCTGCGGCCGCGCCCGCGGCGGCGGCGCCGTCACCGCCGACGAAGTGGGGCGCACCCCGGCGCGCCGTCCGCGC
>NZ_BAAHAF010000206.1:0-51388 GCF_054777815.1 Angustibacter speluncae
CGGCGCGCACCGCCGACGCCGAGACCGTGCGTCACGGCACGCAGGCGCTGGCGGCGGCCGACCCGCTCGACCCGGACGCCCGCGCGCAGGTGCAGGCCGCCGTCGCCCGGTCGCTCGTCGTGGTCGGTCGGTCCGCGGACGCCGAACCGCTCGTCGCCGCCGCCCGGGCGCACTGGGAGCAGGTCGGCGACGAGGGGCGCCTCGCCGACGCGCTCGTCGTGCAGGGCTCGGTGCGGTCCGCGCTCGGGGACGTCGACGAGGGCGTGGCGCTCGTCCGCCGGGCCGTCGAGGTGCTGGAGCGGCGGTCGCCCGGGCCCGAGCTCGCCGCCGCGATGCTGCGGCTCACCAGCGCCCACATGCTCGCCCGCGAGCGCGACGAGGCGGTGCGCTGGGGCGAGCGGACGATCGAGCTGGCCGGGCGGCTCGACGAGCGCGGGCTGCTCGGTCGGGCGCTGGTCGAGACCGGCATCGCCGACGTCGTCGACGGCCGGCGCGGGGGGCTGGTGCGGGTGCGGGAGGGGATCGCGCTCGGCGAGCGGGAGGGGCTGCCCGGCGTCGTGGCGTCGGGGTGGGCCCAGATCGGCTCGGGGTGCGGCGAGCTGCGCGACCACGGGACCGCCGTGCCGGCCCTCGAGCAGGCCGTGCAGGTGGCCGGCGAGCACGGCCTGGAGTCGCTGCGCTCCTACGCCCTGGCGTGGTGGGCGCGCTGCGACCTCGAGCTCGGCCGGTGGGACGACGCCCTCGCCCGCTCGCGCGGCCTGCTGACGTCGTCGACGCCCCTGGTCTCGCGGTTCGTCGCGCTGCTCACCACCGGCTGGGTGCGGGCCCGGCGGGGCGAGCCGGACGCGTGGGAGGCGCTCGACGAGGCGCACGCCATCGCGCGGCGGATCGGCCACCTGCAGCGGCGGTGGCCCGTCGTCGTCGCCCGGGCGGAGGCCGCCTGGCTCGACGGCGAAGCGGGCCGGTTCGCCGACGAGCTCGCCGACGTCCACGCGCTGGCGCGCAGGTGCCGGCACCCGGTCGCGGTGGGCGAGCTCGCGCTGTGGTTGGTCCGTGCCGGGGCCGCGCCGCCCGCCGACGTCCCCGCCGGCCCGTTCGGACGCTGGGTGTCCGGGGACGCGGCCGGGGCGGCCACCGCGTTCCGCGCGTCCGGGACGCCGTACGAGGCGGCCTGGGCGCTCGCGGAGACCGGCGACCCGGGACTTGCCGAGGCGGCGGAGGTGCTCGGGTCGCTCGGTGCCGCACCGCTGGCGACCCGGCTCGGACTGCGCGTCGCCCGGTCCGGACGCGGGGCGCCGGCGCGCCCGGCCGGGCTGAGCGCGCGCGAGCTCGAGGTGCTGCGGCTCGTCGCCGTCGGCTTCACGAACCCGCAGGTCGCCGCGGCGCTGGTGATCAGCCGCAAGACCGCCGAGCACCACGTGTCGCACGTGCTCGCCAAGCTCGGCGTCGCCTCCCGGGCGGAGGCGGCCGCGGCGGCTGTGCGGCTCGGCGTCCTCGACTAGCCCCACGGCCCACCCCGCAGGTGGGGACGCAGGATGGGGCAGGTGCCCGATGCGGCGGGGGTGGCCGCGGCGGTGGGATACCGGCATGGACAGATACCTGATCGAGCGCAACATCCCCGGAGCCGGCAGCCTCACGAGCGACGAGCTGCAGGCCATCTCGCAGAAGTCGAACGGCGTGCTGGCCGACATGGCGCCTCGTGCGCAGTGGGAGCACAGCTACGTCGTCGACGACAAGATCGTGTGCGTCTACCTCGCCGACGACGAGGCGGCCGTGCGCGAGCACGCCGAGCGCGGCGGCTTCCCCGCGGACGCGGTGCACCGCGTCGGCACCGTCATCGACCCGATGACGGGACGCTGAGCAGGCCCGCGAGCGCGGCGGCGTAGCGGTCGACGTCGACCGGGTCGTCGCTGAGGACGCGGAACAGGGCCGCCCGGGCCAGCACTGTCCGGGCGGCCCCGACCGCGTACGGGGTCAGCGCGGCCGGGTCGGCCCCGGCCCACAGGACGAGGTCGAGCACCGCGACGGCCTCGGCCCAGGCGGGGTCGCGCCAGTACGGCGCCACGTCGATGACGACGGCGGCCCCCGCGGCGTCGACCAGGACGTTGCCGCCGAGGTCGCCGTGCACCAGCTGCGACGGGGTGCGGACGTCGGTCCCGGCGCGCACGTCGAGCAGCCGGGCGACCAGGTCGGCGTGCGGACGCCCGCGGACGGCGGCGGCCACCTCGTCGGCCGGCGCCACGTTCGCCAGCACGTCGGCGTCGGCGTACCGGCCGCCGCGCCCGACCAGGACGTCCGGCCTGCTCGGGACAGCGGACGCGAGCTCGGCGTGCAGGACGCGCCCGGCGGCGACCACGACGTCGAGGTCGGTGCAGGTGGACGTGCCCGGCTCGTACCGGCTCGCCGCCCAGCCGTCGACCACCCACTCGCCGTCGCGGGCGGGGACGGGCACCGCGACCCGCAGGTCGAGCGGCCGCCGACCGGGCCGCTCGTCCATGCGCACGGCGAGCCGCGCCAGGACGGGGCTGAGCCAGGCGGTGACGGCGGCGTCGCGACCCGGCGACAGCACGAGGTCGCCGGCCCGCACGCTGCCGCCCTGCCCGCCGGGCAGCGGCTGCACCTCGCCCGTGACCGCGAACAGGTCGAGGACGTGCGACGGGGGCGAGGTCACTTGAGCAGCAACGTCTCCAGCCGGCGGGACGCGACGACGACGCCGACCAGCCCCATCGCCACCAGGTACGCCACGTGCCACAGGATGCCCGGTGCCACGGAGCCGAGCATCAGGTCGCGGACCATCTCGACGCCGTGGAACAGCGGCGTCGCGTGCAGGACGCCCTGCAGCCAGCCCGGGTAGGTCGACAGCGGGTAGAAGGTGGTGGAGAACAGGAACATCGGCAGGATCGCCAGCTGCACGTAGTCGAAGTCCTGCCACGAGCGCATGTACGTCGTCGCGGCCATGCCGACGGCGGCGAAGGCGAACCCGATCAGGCTCGCCGCCGGGATCGCCAGCAGCGACCACCACGACTGGACCAGCCCGCTGGCCAGCGCCACCAGGTAGAAGGCGACCGAGTAGACCAGGCCGCGCAGCAGCGCCCAGCCGATCTCGGCGACCGCGACGTCGCGCGGGCCGAGCGGGGTGGCCAGGATCGAGTCGTAGAGCCGGGCGTGCTTCATCTTGAAGAAGATGTTGAAGGTGCTGTCGAAGACCGCGCCGTTCATGGCGGAGGCGGCCAGCAGCGCCGGCGCCACGAAGGCGGCGTACTCGACCTGCCGCCCGCCGTCGAGGGTCACGGTGCCGACGAGCGCGCCGATGCCGACGCCCATCGAGAACAGGTAGAAGACCGGCTCGAAGAAGCCGGAGACGATGGTGATCCAGGCGTGCTTGAAAGCGACGAAGTTGCGCTCGACCATCATCCGGGCCATGCCGGCGCCGGCGGGCAGCGGCAGGGCGCGGGCGAGGGCGTGGGCGGGTCCGCGCCGGGCGGCAGGCGACTCGGGCCGCAGGTCGGTGGTCATCAGCTCACCAGCCGCTTCGTCAGCTGCCGCTCGGCCAGCACCCAGCCCACGACGACGAACACCAGCAGGTACGCCACGTGCCCGGCTGCACCCGCGAGCGTGCCGGTGCCGAGCGTCAGCCCCCGGCACAGCTCGACCCCGTGCCACAGCGGCGTCGCCCAGGCGACCGGCTGCAGGAACCCGGGCAGCTGGTCGACCGGGAAGAACGTGCCGCTGAACAGGAAGAGCGGCATCAGCACGAACCGGAAGAGCACGTTGAAGCTGTCGCCGCCGTCCTCGACCTTGGCGGACAAGGCGGTCACCGGCGTGACGAAGGCGAGACCGGTCAGCACCGCCGCGGGCAGCGCCAGCGGCGTGGTCCAGGCGTGCGTCGCGCCCAGCACGGCGGCGACGACCAGGAAGACCCCGCACACGATCAGGAGCCGGACGACCATGTACGCGACCTGCCCGGTCAGCACCTGCCGGGGGTTGAGCGGCGTGGCCAGCATCGCGTGGAACTGGCCGTTCCACTTGATCGCGCCGAGCACCGGGTAGGTGCTCTCGCCGGCGCCCGTCTGCATCGCGGTCGCGGCGAGCACCCCGGGCGCGATGAACGAGACGTAGGCGACGCCGTCGATGCCGCCCGAGATGCCGCGGTCGACGAGCACGCCGAGGCCGTACCCCATCGCCGCCAGGTACAGCAGCGGCGACAGGAAGCTCGACATCAGCGAGCCGCGGAAGGTGCGGCGGTAGACGACCAGGAGGTACTCCAGGACCGAGGCCGCTCCCCCGCCGTCCGGCGGTGCGGTGCCGAGGGCCCTGCCCCCGTCCTGCGCGTGCTCGACCTGCTCGGCGGCCATCAGTCGACCAGCGTCCGTCCGGTGAGGCGCAGGAAGACGTCCTCGAGGGTGGAGCGGCGCACCAGGCTCGACAGCGGCTCGAGCCCGCGCCGGTGCACCTCGGCCACGGCGGCGTCGCCGTCGTGCACGTAGAGCAGCAGCCGGTCGGGCAGCACCTCGACCCGCTCGCCCACGCCCTCGACCTGCGCGGCGTACGGCGCGTGGTCGTCGGCGTGCCAGCGCAGCTCGAGCACCTCGCGGGTGGAGTGCTCGGCGATCAGCTCGCGGGGCGACCCCTCGGCGACGATCAGGCCGTGGTCCATGACGACCAGCCGGTCGCAGAGCTGCTCGGCCTCGTCCATGTAGTGGGTGGTGAGCACGAGCGTGACGCCTGCGCGCTTCAGCCGGAACAGCCTGTCCCACAGCACGTGCCGTGCCTGCGGATCGAGACCGGTGGTCGGCTCGTCGAGCAGCAGGATGCGCGGGGAGTTGATGAGCGACCGGGCGATGGTGAGCCGGCGCTTCATGCCGCCGCTCAGCGGCTCGACGCGGGAGGTGCGCCGCTCGGTGAGCTGGGCGAACTCGAGCAGCTCGTCGGCCCGGCGGCGCACCTCCGCGCGCGGGAGGCCGAAGTACCGGCCGTAGGTGTGCATGTTCTCCTCGACGGTGAGCTCCTCGTCGAGGTAGTCGCGCTGCGGGCAGACGCCGAGCTGGGCGCGGATGGCCGGGCCCTGCGTCCTGGGGTCCATGCCCAGGATGCGCAGCTCGCCGCCGGACGGCGGCGAGACGCAGCCGATCATGCGCATCGTGGACGACTTGCCGGCGCCGTTCGGGCCGAGGAAGCCGAACGACTCGCCGGCGTGCACCTGCACGTCGATGCCCTTGACCGCCTCGAAGTCGCCGAAGGACTTGCGCAGGCCGCGGGCGGAGATCAGGACGTCGCCGTCGGGACCGCCCGTGGACGAGGTCGTCGGCGCGCTTCCGGGGGTGGGGCTGACAGGCACGGGGACGACCGTAGCCCCGCCCTCCGACAGGCGGCCAACCGGTTACCGCCCCGCTGGAGGGTGGGTCGCAGAGGGTCGGTCGGGGGCCGCCGGTGCGGCCCCCGACCGGGTCTCAGCGGCCGTCAGCGGCGCAGCGACAGGCCGTGCCCGTAGGCGAACAGCGGGTCGCCGAGCCCGGGGACGTCCTCCGGGTGCTCGCGCACCTGCTGCATCGACCGCGGCAGGTCGAACGGCAGCCGTCCGCGGGGCTCGACCGCGCCGGTGAGCGCATCGAGCAGCGCGGCGTCGCAGGTGCCGTAGCTGCCGGTCAGCGCCGAGCACAGCGGCAGCAGCGGCGTGAGCACCGGCGGCCGGTCGAGCACGACGTCGACCACCAGCGGGACGGTGGCCGCCAGCCTGCTGAGCCGCGCGACCAGCCCCGGCTGGAAGTCGAGGTGCCCCTGGTGGAACCAGGACTCCAGGAACAGGTCCGAGCGGGGCTCGAACGGCGCCCCCAGGCGCAGCAGCGCGACGTCGGCGTCCTCGGGCCGGTCGACGACGGTGAACCGCTCGCCGACGACCGCCGGGTCCCAGCCCTCGCAGTAGACGCGCGCGCCGGGACGCAGCGGGAGCACGCCGTCGAGGTGGTCGGTGCCGTCCTGCAGCACCGTGACCGACGCCGACTGCGCGGCGAGCCCCTCGGCGCGGAACGTGTCGTTCCCGACCGTGGCGGCCGCGTGGTCCTCGTCGACGTACGGGTGGTCGAACAGCCCGAGGCGGAACTTCACCGCCAGCAGCCGCCGCGCCGACTCCTCGACCCGCGCCTCGGTCACCCGTCCGGTGCGGACGAGCTCGAGCAGCACCTCGACGCACTCCTCGCCGCCGAACTGGTCGCAGCCGGCCTGCAGGATCAGCTCCATCCGGCCGAGCGGGTCGAGGTGCTCGACGCCCCACGACCGCGCCGGGAGCACCTGGTCGCCGACGTGGTTGTCGTTCACCAGCTCCCAGTCGGTGAGCACCACGCCGTCGTAGCCGAGGCGCTCGCGCAGCATGCCGGTGACGACCTGCCGGTTGTAGCCGAAGCCGACCTCGTCGATCCGCTCGCCGTCGACCACGAGGTCGACCGGCATGCCGTAGTACGGCATCACGGCCGCGACGCCCGCGGCGAGCACCGGCGGGAACGGCGACAGGTGGTCGTCGAACCGCCCGCCGCGGTAGACCTGCTCGCGCCCGTAGGGGAAGTGCGCGTCCTCGCCGTCCTGCTGCGGCCCGCCGCCCGGGAAGTGCTTGGCGGTGCACGCCACCGAGTCCGCACCGAGCTCCTCGCCCTGGAACCCGGCGAGGTAGGCCAGCGACAGCTCGGTCACGAGCGCCGGGTCCTGGCCGAAGGTGTGCACCTGCCGGGCCCAGCGGGGCTCGGTGGCGAGGTCGAGCGTGGGGTGCAGCGCGGCGCGGATGCCGACCGCCACGTACTCCTGCCGGGCCACGTCGCCGAAGCGGCGCACCAGCTCGGGGTCGCGCAGGGCGGCCAGCCCCAGCGGCTCCGGCCACTGCGAGAAGGCCCGGGCGGCGAACCCGGCGCCCGAGTTCTCGATGAACGCGTTGCGCGGGTCGGTCGAGATCGTCACCGGGACGCCGTGCGGGGTCTCGGCCGCGAGCCGCTGGACGTTGTTGTACCAGCGCGCCGCCATCCGCGGGTCGTGCAGGTCGTGCACGTTGAAGTGGTTGACGAGCTTGTCGACGACCACCTCCCGCGTCCCGGTCTTGCTGATCCTCCCCGGCCCGGGCAGCGTCGAGCCGTCCTCCCCCGCCTCGATGACGGTGTGGAACAGCAGCCCGACCTTCTCCTCCAGCCCCATCCGGCCCACCAGGTCGTCGACCCTGGCCGCCACCGGCAGCGAGGCGTCCCAGTAGGGCTCGCTGCGGTCGCGCCCGTCGACGTACCGCGGGTCGGGCCTCGGTGTCCCCGTCACGGTCGCGCCGGCCATCAGACCGTCCCCGCCCCGAACCGCTCCATCGCGATGACCGGCCGGAGCGCGCGGCTGAACTCCCTGGTGCAGAACGCGTCACGCAGCAGGTCGCGCACCAGGACGTTGCCGACCGCGCCGAGCACCATCGCCTGGTCGAGCGACAGGTAGCGACGGGCGATCGTGCCCGACCGCACCGCCACGGCGTCGAAGAACCCGCCGTCGCCGTAGGCACCGAGCTCGCGCTCGATGCGGCGCAGGTTCGTGAAGGCCTGGTCGGGCTCGTGCATCATCGCCAGGAAGGCGGCGTGGGGCGTGACGACGCCGTCGCCGAACGCCGGGTTCGGCGCGGTCGCCGGTCGGCAGTCGCCGAAACCCGGGTCGTACTGCGTCTTGTCGACGTCGGAGAAGTAGCCGTCGGGGTTCATGCCGAGGGCGTCGACGCCGTACTCGCGGTAGCTCGCGAACGGGTCGGACGAGGGCGAGAAGCCCCAGTAGCCGTAACCGGCCTCGTCGAGCCCGTGCTCGCGCTGGGCGCGCACGTGCAGCGCGTGGTTCACGGCCCAGGACCGCTTGCCCCACTTCGTCTCGTGGACGAAGACGTCTGGCATGAGCTCCTCGAACATGCTGCCGCCCCAGCCCGGGACGATGCGCATGCCGCGGTACTCGTAGGCACCCTCGAACACGTCGACGCCCAGGTAGCTGCGGGTGCGGCCGACCGGCTGCGACTCGTGCCACGACCAGTCGCACGACGCCGGGAAGGTGCGCCACGGCGAGAAGTAGCCGCTCGCCGGCACCTGCCCGGTGGCGATGCCGAGGTAGGTCGCGATGCGCGTCTCCGACACCGCGGTGTCGTAGTGGTGGTTGGTGTACCAGACGTCGGGGCCGATCCCGATGTGGTTGCCGAGGAACACGTCGGCGCCCTCCGCGGGCGGGGCGTCGTAGAACCCGCCGTGCAGCAGGCCGGCCGGCTCCTTGTCGGGGTTCCAGAACATGTCCCAGCGCATCCGGCGGAACAGCCGGTCGGCGAGGGGCGCCGCGGTGGCGTCGCTCGACCGGACGACGACGAGGGCGGCGCCGAGCCAGCCGTTGTCGACGCTGGACAGGAACGGGTACACGCGGGCGCCGTCGGTCGGCCACGCCGTCACCACCGCGCCGGTGCTCTCGTCGTACCAGTTGTAGTACATGCCGCTCGGCTCGTGGTGGTCCATCTGCAGCAGGGTGCCCAGCGTCTGCACCAGCCTCCGCGAGCACTCCGCGGGCGTGATGATGCCGAGCTCGCGCGCCACGACGGCGCTCCACAGGTACCCGCCGATGTTGGTCGGCGACGTGTAGCGGCTGCGGTCGCCCGGCGCGAGCGACTCCGGCGAGTTGTCGGCGACCAGGCCGGTCGTCTCGTCCGTCATCGCCACCATGGACGCCCAGGTGTCGCGCGCCCACCGGCGCACGGTGCGGGTGTCGAGCCGCGCGGTGCCGCCCGCGGTCAGCAGGGTGGGCGCGGCGGACGCGGGGGGCGCGGCCAGCCCGCCCAGCGAGCCGGCGCCCGCCAGGGCCGCAGCCCCGGCCCCGAGCAGGAAGCCGCGGCGCGACGGGGTGGCGGTGGTCGTGCTGATCAGGTCGGTCCGGGTGCTGCTCATCGTCGAGCTCCTTCGGGGTGGGGGTCAGGACGGTTGCGCCGCGACGGGTGCGGACCCGTGCGGCGGACTCACTTGATGCCGGTGGTGGCGATGCCCTCGATGATCCGGCGCTGGAAGACCAGGAAGACCGCCAGCACGGGGATGATGACGACCGTCGCCCCGGCGAGCAGCAGGCCGTAGTCGGTGCTGTTCTGGCCGGTCGAGTACAGCGCCAGCGCCACGGGCAGGGTGTAGTTCTCCTCGGTCTGGGCCACGACCAGCGGCCACAGGAAGTTGTTCCAGCTGCCGAGGAAGGTGAGGATGCCGAGCGTCGCCAGGGCCGGCCCGCACAGCGGCAGGAACACCTGGGCGAAGATGCGCAGCTCGCCCGCGCCGTCGACGCGGGCGGCGTCGAGCAGGTCGCGCGGGAGGCCGAGGATGAACTGCCGCATCAGGAAGACGCCGAACGGCGAGACCAGGAACGGCAGGATCAGGCCGGGCAGCGAGTTGATCAGCCCGGCGTTCGCGACCAGCACGAACAGCGGCACGAAGGTCACCACGCCGGGGATCATCAGCGTCACCAGCACGGTGACGAACACGACCCGCTTGCCCTTGAACTCCAGCATCGCCAGCGCGTAGCCGAGCATCGAGCAGAACAGCAGGTTGCCCACGGTGACCACGACGGCGACCACGAGCGAGTTGGTGAAGTACGTGCCGAAGTCGAGCCGGGTGAACAGCTGGGTGATGTTGTCGAGCGTGGGGTCCTGCGGCAGCACCGTCGGCGGGACCTGCCGCAGCTCGGGCGTGGTCTTGAACGCCCCGAGGACCATCCACAGGAACGGCGAGACCACCACCACGAGCAGCACGGCCAGCACCGGGTAGAGCCAGTTGCGTCGCAGCCACCCACCTCGGGGCCGCGCGGGACGGCCACCGAGGTCGGTGCCGGCGCGACCGCCGTCGCGGCCGACCGGGACGGCGCTCACCGGGCGCGAGCTGGTGTCGGAGGCGGTCATGACTGGTTCTCCCGCAGCAGCCGGAACTGGATCGCGGTGACGACGGCGATGACCACGAAGATCAGGTAGCTCATCGACGCCGCGTACCCGTAGTTGCCGAAGCTGAACTGCTGGTAGGTGTACATGGACATCGTCAACGTGCTGTCGAGCGGACCGCCGCTGGTGAGCACGAACGGCTCCTCGAAGATCTGCAGGTAGCCGATCATCGTGGTCACCGAGACGAACAGCAGGGTCGGACGCAGGAGCGGGAACGTGATGTGCCAGAACCGCTTCCACGCGTTCGCACCGTCGATCGCGGCGGCCTCGAGCAGCGAGGCGGGCACCGACTGCAGACCGGCGAGGAAGATGATCATGCCGGTGCCGAAGTTGCGCCACACGATCATCAGCAGCACGGCCGGCTTCGACCACGTCTCCGAGCCGAGCCAGTTCGGACCGTCGACCCCGAACCAGCCGAGCGCCGTGTTCAGCAGGCCGCCGTCGGTCTGGTAGATGAACCGCCAGACCACCGCGACGGCGATGATCGAGGTGATCACCGGCAGGTAGAAGCCGAGCCGGAAGAACGCGCGCAGCCGCTGGATGCCCTTGTCGAGGGCCACCGCGGTCGCGAGCGCGACCGCGAGGGTCAGCGGCACGCCGATGACGACGAAGAAACCGGTGTTCGCCATCGAGGTGAGGAACTTGTCGTCACCCAGCGCGCGGGCGTAGTTCTCGAACCCGACCAGGTCGACCGCGAACGGGGTCCGCAGGTCGCGCGAGGTCGTGTCGGTCACGCTCATGAACAGGGACTGGACGACGGGCCAGACCGTGAACAGGAGGAACAGCAGGCAGAAGGGCAGGGCGAGCACCCACGCCGCCCTCCCCTCCCGCAGCCCGGTGCGGGTGCGGGAGGAGGGAGCCGGCGTGCTGCGCTGCTCCTTCTCGGTCGCCGTGGTGGCGCTCATCGCAGGTGTCCTTACTGCCCGGTGCCGATCGAGTCGGCCTGGCCCTGCACCTCGGTCAGGCTCTCGGCGACGTCGGCGTCCTGCTTGGTCACCCGCTCCAGGGCGGAGTCGAACTCGGTGACGACCTGCTCCCACGTCGGGAACGACGGCGGGGCCTTGGCGGTCTCGAGCTGGGTGCCGAACGTGGCGAGCTTCTCGTCGTCGGCCAGCGCCGGGTCGTCCCACGCGGAGGTGACGGCGGGCAGGTCGGTGGAGATGTCGTACCACTTCACCTGCGTCTCGGGCTCGGAGAGCCACTCGACGAGCTTCCAGGCGCTGTCGCGGTTCTCGCTGTCCTTGAAGACGGCGAGGTTCGAGCCCCCGACGAACGAGGACGAGATCTCCTTGGCGGGGATCTGGAACACGCCGTACTTGTCGGCGAAGCCCTCGCCGCCCTGCGCCTCGACGGCCGACATCATCCACGGGCCGGAGATGAACATCGGGACGCGGCCGCTGACGAAGTCGGGCTCGGTCGTGGGCTGCACCGGGGCGTTCTTGTCGGAGATGCCGTCGGTGAAGAAGCTCTGGTAGTACTCCACGGCCTCGGCGGTCTTCGGGTCGTCGAAGTTGTAGGCGGTGCCGTCGTCCTTGGTCAGCTCGGCGCCGTTGGACCAGGCGAACGGCATGACGGTCTGCCACGAGCCGGTGCCACCGGCCTGCATGCCGATGCCCCACTCGGCGCCCGCCTTCGACTGCATGTCGGACGCCATCTGCTTCAAGCCGTCCCAGTCGGTGGGCGGCTCGGTCCAGCCGGCCTGCTCGGCCAGGTCGGTGCGGTAGTAGACCACGCGGGTCTCGACGTACCAGGGCACGCCGTAGGAGGTGCCGTCGACCTCGGTGGTGCCCCAGGCGCCCTCGAAGAAGTCGCCGGAGTCGATCGAGGGCGGCGTCGGGTCGAGTGCGCCCAGCCCGGAGAACTCGCCCATCCACGTGGAGCCGACCATCGCGGCGTCGGGCGTCTCGCCCGCGGCGATCGCGGTGGTGAACTTGTCGTGCGCGGAGTCCCAGGGGACGGCGGTCACGTCGACGGTCACGTCCGGGTTGGCGTCCTCGAACTCCTTGACGAGCTCGGGCAGCTTCTCGCCCTCGGCGCCCATCGCCCAGATCGAGATCTCGCCGGTCGCGGGACCCTCGCTGACCTCCTGGCCGGTCTCCTCGGCGGTCGCGCCGCCGTTGCCGTCGCGGCCGCAGCCGGCCAGCAGGAGCCCGGTGGCCAGCAGCGCCACCGTGGCGGTCGTGGTGCGTCTCATCGCGGTGTACCTCTTTCGTGTCTGCCGGGTTCCGGCAGGTTTCGGGGCGGGGGTGGACGGGGGGTCTCAGGGGGCGGGGTCGACGCAGCCGCAGGAGCCGCGCAGGACCAGCTCGGTGGGCAGCACGCCCTGCCCGGTGGGCAGGTCGCCGCCGACGACGAGGGCGTGCAGCCGCTCGGCGGCGGCCTCGCCGAGGCGCCGCACGGGCTGGCGGACGGTGGTGAGGCCGGGACGGACGAACCGCGCGGCCATCACGTCGTCGAAGCCGACGACGGCCAGGTCGGCCGGGACGTCGTACCCGGCCTCCTGCACGGCGCGCTGCACCGACAGGGCGATCTCGTCGTTGGCGCAGCACAGGGCGTCGGCCACGAGCTCGCCGGCGAGCCAGCGCCGGGCGACGTCGCGGCCGGCCTCCTCGCGGAACGGCACCCGCACGGCGTCCGCCGGCACGACGCCGCGGTGCTCGTGGGCCGCACGGAACCCGCGGTAGCGGTCGGCGACGTCCGGCGCGTGGTCGGGGTCACCGACGAACAGCAGCCGGGCACGCCCGTGCTCGAACAGGTGGGTGGTGAGATCCGCTGCGGCGACGCCGTTCTCGGCGCGCACGCTGTGCGGGTCGTCGCTCGCCTCGCCCGCGAGCACCACGACCGGACGCTGGGCGCGCAGGTCGTGCACGAGCCGCTCGGGCAGGGCGGCGGACGCGAGCACCGCGATGCCGTCGACTCGTGCGGCCAGACCGCGCAGCGCGGTGCGCGGGTCGCCGTTGCCGACGAGCTGGCGCAGGACGACGCTGTGGCCGAGCTCGGCCGAGCGCGCCTCGAAGCCCATCAGCAGCTCGGCGAAGTACGGACCGGTGAGCTCGGGCAGCACCAGCCCCTGCGCCTCGTGCCGGCTCGCGGCGAGGCTGCGAGCCCCGCCGTGCGGGAGGTAGTCGAGCTGCTCGACGGCGGCCAGCACCTTGTCGCGGGTGCGGTCGGACACCTTGGCCGAGCCCTGCAGCACGCGGGAGACGGAGGCGATGGAGACACCGGCGCGCTCGGCGACCGAGTAGATCGTCGCGCCGCTCTGGTGGGAACGGGACTGCACGGGACTCACCTCCGCCCTCGACGTTGAAAGCGCTTACACAGGCACCTTGCCACGGTCTGCCCGATCACCGCAAGCGACGTAGCCTGCGGTGGTGGACGCGATCGAGGTGCTGCTGGAGTCGTTCGGCCGGGTCCCCGACCTGGCCCGGACCGCCGTCGAGGGGCTGGCGGAGGACGAGCTCGCGTGGCGTCCCGACGAGGAGGCGAACCCCATCGGGTGGCTGGTCTGGCACCTGGCCCGGCAGCAGGACGCGCAGGTCGCCGCGCTGGCCGGCACCGACGAGGTGTGGGGCCGTGACGGCGGGTGGGGCGAGCGAGCGGACCTGCCGTTCCCGTTGCAGGAGAACGGGTACGGGATGGACGCCACCGACGTCGCCCGGGTGCGGCTCGACGCCGCGACCCTGCTGGGCTACCTCGACGACGTGCAGGCGGCGTCCGAGGCGTACCTGCGCTCGCTCGCGCCGGACCGGCTCGACGACGTGGTCGACGAGGACTGGGACCCGCCGGTGACGCGCGGTGCGCGGCTGGTCAGCGTGGTCGACGACGCGGTGCAGCACGCCGGCCAGGCGGCGTACGTCCGCGGGCTGCTCGAGCGCCGCTGAGGGAACGGCCTCAGGCCGCGGCGGGGGCGGCGCGGCGGGCCGCGAGCGCGGTCGCCACGACGGGCACCAGCAGCACCAGCGCCGCGACGTTCAGCCACGCGTACCCGGCGAGCTCGAGCACGGGTCCGGCCAGCACGCCGGCCGTCGCGGCCGCGACGCCGACGACGAGGTCGCCCGTCCCCTGCACGGGGGTGCGCACCTCGTCGGGGACCGACGCCGACAGCAGGGCCGAGCCGGCGACCATCGTGCACGACCACCCCAGGCCGAGCAGGACGAGCGCCACCGCCACCTGCCGGTGGTCGTGCGAGGCGGCCGAGGCCCCGGTCGCGGCGGCGGCGCCGAGCACGACGACGCCTGCCCCGACGACCGGCACGGCGCCGTACCGGTCGACCGCCCAGCCCACCAGCGGGCTGAGCGCGTACATGCCGGCGATGTGCAGGCTGATGACCACCCCGACCACGCGCAGGCTCGCGCCGTGGTCACCCAGGTGCACCGGCGTCATCACCATCACCGCGACCATCAGCGCGTGCCCGCCCGAGACGGCCGTCATGCCGGCGAGCGCGCGCGGGGTCCGTGCGACGAGCCGCAGCACCTCGAGCGTCCCCGGTACCGGCTCGCGCGGCCCGGCCGTGGCGGAGTCGGCGACCGCGGGGGCCGCGCCGTCGTCCGGGAGCGCACCGCTCCCCCGCGGCCTCCGGTCACGGAGTCCGAGGAGCACGACGAGTGCGGCGGACGCGAACGCGACCACCGAGAACAGGTAGGGGCCCGACAGGGCGGGGATGCCGACGGTGCCGCCGAGCGCTCCCCCGAGGCCGGAGAGGTTGGGGCCGGCCACGGACCCGATGGTGGTGGCCCACACCACGACCGACAGGCTCCGGCCCCGGACGTGCGCCGCGACGCCGTCGGTGGCGGCGTAGCGCGCCTGCAGGCCCGCGGCGGTGCCGCCGCCGAAGGCCGCGGTCGCGAGCAGCAGGAGCCAGAACCAGCCGAGCACGGCGGCGACGACCGCCAGCACCGCGCCGACCAGACCGAGGCCGTACCCGGCCGCGAGCGCGGGTCCGCGCCCGGACCGGCCCGCCAGCCGGGCCAGCGGGACGGCCAGCAGCGCGGCACCCAGGACGGCTGCCGTCTGCGCCAGCCCGGACAGGCTCGTCGAGCCCGAGACCTGCTGCGCCAGCAGCCCACCCACGGCGATGCCGCTCGCGACGCCGATGCCGCCGAGCACCTGGCTGGTGACGAGCACCGGCAGCCGGCGGCCCCGGGACGTGACCGGAGCCGCCGCCGGAGCGGTGCTCACGCCCGGTCGGACGCGGGCGTCACCGAGGCCACCGCGCCGAACCCGCCGCTGCGGAAGGCGTCGACGAACAGGGCGTGGTCGGTGCGCACCTGCTCGGCGTAGGCGTGCGCGAACTGCGTGGTCTCCTGCACGAACGCGTCGACGTCGTCGCCGACGCAGGCGCTGACGACCTCCTCGACGCTCACCGGCACCAGGTCGTGCTCGGACTCGTCGTCGGCGACGCAGTGGATCTTCGCCGTGGCCTGGCCGAGCTGCTCGACGAGCTCGAGCATCTCGCCGGGCTCGGCCACGCCGTCCCAGTCGAGGTCGGCCTCGTACGGCGAGTACTCGCTGACGACGTAGCCGGTCTCGGGACCGTGGGTGCCGGGCAGCTCGGTCCAGCCGAGGAAGCGGTCGGCGTGCGCCTGCAGGGCGCGCTGGCTCAGCGCGGTGCGGTGGCCGTGGTGGTGGAAGTACCCCGCCACCCGCTCGTCCTGCACGACCCGGCTCGGGGCGGCGACGTTGCCCTGCTTGAAGGTGAGCACGACGTCGTTGTCGAGCGCCTGGCTGAAGCCCTCGATGAGCACGTTGTACGCCGGCAGCCCGGCCGACCCGATGCCGAAGCCGGAGCGGCCGACGACGTCGAGGACGTCGAAGGTCACGGTGCCGTCGTGGCTGCGCTCGGGCAGCGTCCGGACGTAGCGCTGGAAGGCCTCTCGCACGAGGGCGTCCTCGCCGTCGTCGAGACGACGGACCCCCGGCACCTGGGCGAATCGGCGCTCGAAGTCCTCGACGACCGTGGCGCCGTCGAGCAGCTGCACGCGGGTGCTCATCCGCGCCGCCCGGAGGGCGTCGAGCACTCCCCCGCGCGCGTTGTCGAGGGTGAGCGCCCACTCGGTGTCGTCGTCGGCCTCCACGTAGTGGCGCACGTGGTCGACGTAGGCCCGCAGGTAGGTGCCGACCAGCTCGTCGATCGCGTCGTCCGGCAGCGCCTTCTGCCAGCACACCAGGGCGAGCGAGGCGCAGAACCGCATCGGGTCCCAGGTCCAGTGCCCGAGGTAGGCCTCGTCGAAGTCGTTGACGTCGAAGACCAGCCGGCCGTCGCGGTCGAGGTAGGTGCCGAAGTTCTCGGCGTGCAGGTCGCCCTGGATCCACACCCGGCGGGCGCCGTCCTGCTGGGTCCAGCGGTCGTCCACGCCCGCGAACGGCCCGCTGCCGGCGACGTCGGCGTAGAACAGGCAGGCGGTGCCGCGGTAGAAGGCGAACGGGTCGCGCGCCATCGTGCGGAACTTCGACCGGAACGCCGTGGGGTTCGCGTCCATCAGGTCGGAGAACGCCTCGGTGAGGGTGCCGACGACGTGCTCGCTGCGCTCGCCCCGCGAGGCCGCGCCGCTGCCGCGGCGGTCGCGGCGGCTCACCGGCCCAGCCCCGGACGGGCGGGCGGCAGGTCGCGGCCGAGCCGGCGCTGCGCCGGGACGTCCATGGCGTCGCACACGGCGAGCCAGACGTTCCGTGGGTGGTGGCCGGCGTCCAGCGCCTGCTGGGCGGTCAGACCGTCCAGGGCGCCGATCGACTGGTCCTGCGCGACCGAGCGTGCGTAGCCCACCCCGAACTCCTCTTCCATCAGCTGCCAGAAGACGCTGTGCCTCACCCGGTCAGAGTGCCACGCCCGCGTGCCGCCCGGAACGCGCCCGGCCCGACCGGGGCGCGGTTGTCGGACCCGGGTGCGACGATCACGTCCGTGAGCGCACCGACGGGCACCACCACCGGTCCCGGCGCGTCGGCCGACGTGCTGGCCCGGTTCAGCGCGCCCGCCCGCGAGTGGTTCACCTCCGCGTTCGAGGGGCCGACCCCGGCGCAGGCCGGGGCGTGGGACGCGATCTCCTCGGGCCACCACACCCTCGTCGTGGCGCCGACCGGCTCGGGCAAGACGCTCTCGGCGTTCCTGTGGGCGATCGACCGGTTGTCCACCACCGACCTCCCCGAGGACCCCCGGCTGCGGTGCCGGGTGCTCTACGTCTCGCCGCTCAAGGCGCTGGCGAGCGACGTGGAGCGCAACCTGCGCTCCCCGCTCGCCGGCATCGCGCAGGCGGGTTCGCGCGTCGGCGAGCAGGTGCGTCCGCTCAGCATCGCGCTGCGCTCGGGCGACACCCCGGCGTCCGAGCGGCGGCAGTTCACGACCAAGCCGCCGGACGTGCTCATCACCACGCCCGAGTCGCTGTTCCTGCTGCTCACCTCCCGCGCCCGCGAGCAGCTCGCCGGGGTCGAGACGGTGATCGTCGACGAGGTGCACGCCGTCGCCGGCACCAAGCGCGGCGCCCACCTCGCGCTCACCCTCGAGCGGCTCGACGCGCTGCTCGAGCAGCCTGCCCAGCGGATCGGGCTGTCGGCCACCGTGCGGCCGGTCGAGGAGGTCGCGCGATTCCTCACCGGTCACCGCGAGACCGGCACCGGGGGCGGCCGTCCGGTCACCGTGGTGCAGCCGCCGTCGACCAAGGAGTGGGACCTCAAGGTCGTCGTCCCGGTCGAGGACATGACCGAGCTGGGCCAGCCCGCCACCACCGACGACGGCTCCACCGACCTATCGGGGGCAGCGGCCGGTGCGCCCGCCACGCAGTCGATCTGGCCGCACGTCGAGGAGAAGGTCGTCGACCTGGTGGCGCCGGTCGAGGGCGAGCCCGCGCGGTCGTCGCTGGTGTTCACCAACTCGCGGCGCCTGGCCGAGCGGCTGACGGCCAGGCTCAACGAGGCCTGGGCGGCACGGTTGCAGGAGCGAGCCGAGCACGACGACGACGCGGCGGACGACGACACCCCCGCGACCGGGCGCGCACCCGCCGAGGTGATGGCCCAGGCCGGCGCCTCCTGGGGCGCGCCGCCGGTGCTCGCCCGGGCGCACCACGGGTCGGTCTCGAAGGAGCAGCGCGCCCTGATCGAGGACGACCTGAAGTCGGGGCGGCTGCCCAGCGTGGTCGCCACGTCCTCGCTCGAGCTCGGCATCGACATGGGCAGCGTCGACCTGGTGGTGCAGGTCGAGTCGCCGCCGAGCGTGTCGAGCGGGCTGCAGCGCGTCGGCCGTGCCGGGCACCAGGTGGGGGCGGTCAGCCGCGGCGTGATGTTCCCGAAGTTCCGCGCCGACCTGGTGACGATGGCCGTGGTCACCGAGCGCATGCGCACCGGGCAGATCGAGGCGCTGCGGGTGCCCACCACGCCGCTCGACGTGCTGGCCCAGCAGGTCGTCGCGATGACGGCTATGGACGACTGGACCGTCGACGACCTGTACGACCTCACCCGCCGGGCGGCGCCGTTCGCGACGCTCACCCGGCCGGTGCTGGAGTCGGTGCTCGACATGCTGTCGGGCCGCTACCCCAGCGAGGAGTTCGCCGAGCTGCGACCGCGGCTGGTGTGGGACCGCATCGCCGGCACCCTCACGGGGAGGCCCGGCGCCCAGCGGCTCGCGGTCACCAGCGGCGGCACCATCCCCGACCGCGGCCTGTACGGGGTCTTCCTCGCCACCGGCGAGGGCGGCGGCGGGCGGCAGGGCGGCCGCCGAGTGGGCGAGCTCGACGAGGAGATGGTCTACGAGTCGCGGGTCGGCGACGTGTTCACCCTCGGCGCCTCGACGTGGCGGATCGAGGACATCACCCACGACCAGGTGCTCGTCACGCCGGCACCCGGCCAGCCCGGCAAGCTGCCGTTCTGGCACGGCGACCAGCAGGGGCGCCCGCTCGAGCTGGGCCGCGCCGTCGGCGAGTTCGTCCGCGAGGTCGACGCGCTGTCCGACGACGCCGCCCGCGAGCGGCTGTCGGCGGGCGGGCTCGACCCCTGGGCGGCCGACAACCTGATCGGGTACCTGCGCGAGCAGCGCGCGGCCACCGGGCACCTGCCCGACGACCGCACGATCGTGGTCGAGCGGTTCCGCGACGAGCTCGGCGACTGGCGCGTCGTGGTGCACTCGCCCTTCGGGGCGCAGGTGCACGCGCCCTGGGCGCTGGCGCTCGGCAGCGCCATGCGCGAGGCCTACGGCCTCGACGTGCAGGCGATGCCCGCCGACGACGGCATCGTGCTGCGGATGCCCGACCTCGACGCCGGGCCGTGGGGTGGCGAGGGCGACCTCGGCGACCTGCCCCCGCTGCACGACGCCGAGCCGGCCCGTGGCGCCGACGGTCCCGAGGTGCTCTCCGCCCTGCTGGTCGAGCCGTCGTCGGTGCAGCAGCGGGTCACCGACGGTCTCGGTGGCTCGGCGCTGTTCTCCGCGCGGTTCCGCGAGTGCGCCGCCCGCGCGCTGCTGCTCCCCCGCCGTCGCCCCGACCGCCGCCAGCCGCTGTGGCAGCAGCGCCAGCGGGCGGCGTCGCTGCTCGAGGTGGCCTCGCGCTACCCGACCTTCCCGATCGTGCTCGAGACCGTGCGCGAGTGCCTGCAGGACGTCTTCGACGTGCCCGGTCTCGAGGGGCTGCTGCGCGGGCTCGAGTCGGGCGAGGTGCGGGTCGTCGAGGTCACCACCGACCAGCCCTCGCCGTTCGCCCGGTCGCTGCTGTTCGGCTACGTCGCGCAGTTCCTCTACGAGGGCGACGCCCCCCTGGCCGAGCGCCGTGCCGCCGCGCTCGCCCTCGACCCCGACCTGCTGGCCGAGCTGCTCGGTGGCGACGCCTCGGGCACCCGGCTCGCCGACCTGCTCGACCCCGAGCAGGTGCTGCGCACCCACCGCGAGCTGCAGCGCCTGCCGGTGCCGGGCGCGGCCGACGACGACGAACGGGCCGAGCTCGACCGCCGGGCCCGGTCGATGGAGGAGCTGTCCGACCTGCTCCGGGTGCTCGGACCGCAGAGCCGCGCCGAGCTCGCCGAGCGCAGCACCGGCACCGCCGAGGAGGTCGGCGGCTGGGTCGACGCGCTGGTCGCCGCGCGGCGGGCGATCGAGGTCACCATCGGCGGCACCGACCGGGTGGCCGCGGCCGAGGACGCCGGCCGGCTGCGCGACGCGCTGGGCACCCCGCTGCCGGTCGGGCTGCCGCTCGCCTTCACCGAGGTCGTCGACGACCCCCTCGGGCAGCTCGTCGCGCGGTACGCGCGCACGCACGTCCCCTTCACGGCGCTGGCGCTGGCCCGGCGCCTCGGGCTCGGCGTGGCCGTGGTCGACCAGGTGCTGACCCGGCTCGCCTCGTCCGGGCGCCTGGTCGTGGGCGAGCTGCTGCCCGACGCGGCCAGGCCGGGGCTCGCCGCCGTCGACGCCGCAGCCGACGAGCCGCTCGACGTGCACCAGTACTGCGACGCCGAGGTCATGCGGGTGCTGCGCCGGCGCTCGCTGGCCGCCCTGCGGGCCGAGGTCGAGCCCGTGCCGCAGAGCGACCTCGCGCGGTTCGTGCCGTCGTGGCAGCAGGTCGGCGGACGGCTGCGGGGACCCGAGGGCGTGCTGCGGGTCGTCGAGCAGCTGGCCGGCGTCGTCGTGCCCGCGAGCGCGCTCGAGTCGCTGGTGCTCCCCGCGCGGGTCGACGGCTACCAGTCGGGCATGCTCGACGAGCTCACCAGCTCGGGCGAGGTGCTGTGGTGCGGCCACGGCGAGCTGAGCGGCGACGACGGCTGGGTGTCGCTGCACCTGCCCGAGACCGCCCACCTCACGCTGCCGGTGCCCGACCCGCCCGACGCTCCCCCGCCGGCCGACGACGAGCAGCCGCTCAGCGGACGCGTCCTCGACCTGCTCGGGTCGGGCGGCGGGTTCTTCGTCCGCGCCCTGTCCGACGCGCTCGCACGCTCCGGCGACCGCCCGGGCGACCAGGCGCTGGCCGACGCGCTCTGGCAGCTGGTCTGGGAGGGCCGCATCAGCAACGACACGTTGGCGCCGCTGCGCGCCCGGCTGCGCGGCGGGCGCACCGCGCACCGGGCGCGCAAGGCGCCGGTCCGCGCTCGCTACGGGCGTCCCGGGCGGGGTGCTGCCGGTGCGGGGGCAGCGGCGCGAGAAGCGTTGTCGCGCAGCGCTCCTGCCTCGCTCGCCGGCCGGTGGTCGCTGCTCCCGATCGCCGACCCCGCTCCCACCCAGCGCGCCGCGCTCGAGGCCGAGCTGCTGCTCGAGCGCTACGGGGTCGTGACGCGCGGCTCCGTCGTGGCCGAGGGGCGTCCCGGTGGGTTCGCCGCGGCGTACCGGGTGCTCGCGGCGATGGAGGAGTCCGGACGCGTCCGCCGCGGGTACTTCGTCGAGGGCCTGGGAGCCAGCCAGTTCGCCACCACCGCCGCGGTCGACCGGCTGCGGGCAGCGCCTCCGACCCCCACCTCGGGCGAGGGGTCGCCCGCCTGGGCGCGCACGCTGCCGAACCGGGCTCCCGCCACCGACCGCGCCGCCGTGCTCGCGGCCTGCGACCCCGCCAACCCGTACGGCGCGGCCCTGGCCTGGCCCGACGTCGAGGGGCAGCACCGTCCGGCGCGCCGCTCGGGCGCGCTGGTGGTGCTGCTGCAGGGCGCGCCGGTGCTCTACGCGGAGCGGGGCGCGCGCACCGTCCTCACCTTCACCGACGACCCCGACGCCCTGACGGCGGCGGGGCACGCGCTGGCCACGGTCGTGCGGCGCGGGCAGGTGCAGGGGCTCACCGTGCAGACGGTCGACGGCGCCCCGCTGCTCGGCAGCGAGCACCCCCTCGTCGCGGCGCTGACCGAGGCCGGCTTCCACCCCACCCCGCGCGGGCTGCGGCTGCGCACCTGATCGCGCGCCCCCACCACGACCTCAGCCCAGCACGCAGACCTCGTGCTCGGGGTCGAGCGGCAGCTGCGGGTCGCCCGAGACGACCCAGCGGGCACGTGACCACGGCGCCTCCGCGCGCAGGTGCGCGTCCTCCTGCTCGGTCCACGACAGCTGCACCTCGCGGGTGACCTCGCCGCGTGCCACCCGCTCCTCCTCGCGCCCCCACCGCACGGGCTCGGGCGTCTCGACCCACACCAGGGCGGTGACGTCGGACGCGAGCGAGCGCCGCCCGGTGCCGACGCCCTCGAGCACCAGCGGGTCGGCGCCGGCGGGCACCCGGATCGAGCCCTCCCGGCCGCGCTCGCGCCAGGCGGCCGGCCGGAAGTCGACCGCGTGCCCCGCCCGCAGCGGCGCCAGCACGCCGTCGCGCAGCAGGTGGTCCCACTCCACGACCGAGTCGTACCAGGCGAGGTCGTCGCCGTGGACGAGCGCGGCGCCGGGGAGCAACCCGGTCAACCGGGCCGCGAGGGTCGACTTGCCGGACGCGCTGCGGCCGTCGACAGCGAGCACCGCCGGCCCGGACCCACGGTGCGCGTCCTGCAGGACGACGGACACCTCCCGGGCCAGGTCGTCGAGCCGCCGCACCCTCCAGCGCACCGCGTCGTCACCCATCGTCCGCCCCTCTCCGTCGCCGGCACGCGGCCCTCACGCGGGCACGTCGCGCCGCCGGTAGCCGACCACGCCGACCACCGCGAGCGCCACCGCGAGCGCCGACAGCACGAGCAACGGCACCGGGTCGACCGCCTCGGCGGGGTACCGCGGCACCCAGTGCAGCGGCGACCACCACAGGGCGGCGTCGGGCAGGTCGAGCAGGCCGGCGAACAGCCCGACGAGCACCGCCCAGCCCACCGGCACCCAGGCCAGCACCGCCCACCGCGGTGCCGCCCCCACGAGCGCGAGCGCGGCGGCGGCCAGCAGCGCCACCGCCGGCAGGTGCACGAGCGCGGCCAGGACCAGCCGTCCCACCACTGCGGGGTCGTCCTGCACGCCGGCGGCCGTGACGCCCATCGCCGCCCCGCCCGCGACCAGCACGAGCACCGCCCCGCCGAGGGCGACCCCCAGCGCGACGAGCGCGAGCCGCGGCCGGGCCACCGCGGCCGCGAGCAGCAGCTCGACCCGGCCCTCCTGCTCCTGCGACCGCAGCCGCAGCACCGACCCGACCGCGAAACCCGCTGCGCCCAGGGCGATGTAGACCATCAGCGTCGCGAAGAACGAGTCGAGCAGGTCGCTGCCGCCCCCGGCCTGCAGGAACCCCTCCATCGCCGGGTTGGTCTGCACGGCGTCGAGCACCGAGTCGGTGAGCGCGCCGAACGTCGCCCCGGTGAGCGCGACGCCGACCGCCCACCCGGCGAGCGAGCCGCGCTGCAGCCGCACCAGCAGCCCGGCGGGGCCGGCGAGCCGGGGTGACGCCGTGGCGCGCCCGCCCCGGGCGGCCACCAGCCCGGCACCGACGTCGCGCCGGTCGACCAGGCCGAAGGCGAGGGCGACGAGCGCGACGGTGCCGAGCACCGTCAGCAGCAGCGGCCACCAGCGCAGGTCGACGTACACCCGGGTCTGCTGGGCCCAGGCGATGGGCGAGCACCACGACAACGCGCTGCCGGTGGGGTGCAGCACGTCGCCCACGCCACGGACGACCGCCGCCGCGGCCAGCACCGCGAGCGCGGAGCCGGTGGCCGGCCGTGCGTGCGCGGCCACCTGCGCCGTGACCGCCGCGACCGGGCCGAGCAGCAACCCGGTCAGCGCGACCCCGAGCGCGAACGCGACCGAGTCGACGGCGCCCAGGTCGGCAGCGGCGAGCCCGCCCGCGACCACCACGCCCAGCCCGAGGTCGGCGAGCGCGGTGACCGCCAGGGCGGCGGCCAGCGGCGCGTGGCGGCCGACGACGCCGGCGCGGACGAGCTCGGCGCGGCCCTGCTCCTCGTCGGCGCGGGTGTGCCGCACCACCAGCAGCACCGACATGATCGAGGCCACCACCATCACGGTGAGCCCGAGCTCGTTCGCCACCATCGCACCGACGGTGTAGTCGTCGACCCCGAAGCCGGGTCCGCCGAGCATCACGGCCGCGGGGTTCTCCATCAGCGCCGCTCGACCCTGCCTCGAGGCAGCGTCCGGGTACGCGAGCCGCAGCGCGAACACCGAGTACACCGTGAGCAGCCCGGTCGACAGCACCCACACCGGCAGCCGCACCCGGTCGCGGCGCAGCGCGAGCCGCACCAGCGCACCGGTCCCGACGAGGGGGTGGCCCGGCGCCGCGGACGTCCGTGCGGTCGACCGCGGCGGGGCGGCGGTGGTCACGACCCCACCGCGGCGTCGCCGTACTCGCGCAGGAACAGCTCCTCCAGCGACGGCGGCGTCGTGACCAGCGAGCGCAGCCCGAGGTCGCCGAGCGCCCGCATCACCGGGTCGAGGTGGTCGGCCTCGACGTCGAAGGCCACGGCGTGACCGGCCGGGTCGTCCCGGCTGGTCAGGTCGTGCACGCCGTCCATCCCGCCGAGGGCGGACGGGTCGCGGGCCACGACCGCCCGCACCGCGTTGCGCGACAGGTGGCGCAGCTGGTCGAGCGTGCCGCACTGGACGGTGCGGCCGCTGCGCACGATCGTGACGGTGTCGCAGAGCTTCTCGACCTCGGCGAGGATGTGGCTCGACAGCAGCACCGAGCGTCCCTCGGCCGTCGCCTCCCCCACCACCTCGGTGAAGACGTGCTCCATCAGCGGGTCGAGGCCGGACGTCGGCTCGTCGAGCACGAGCAGCTCGACGTCGGCGGCGAGCGCCGCGACCAGCGCGACCTTCTGCCGGTTGCCCTTGGAGTACGTGCGCGCCTTCTTCGTCGGGTCGAGCCCGAACCGCTCCAGCAGCTCGGCGCGACGGCGGGGGTCGGTGCGCCCGCGCAGGCGTCCGAGCAGGTCGATCGCCTCGCCGCCGGTCAGGTTCGGCCACAGCGTGACGTCGCCCGGGACGTACGCGAGCCGGCGGTGCAGCGCCACGGCGTCGTGCCACGGGTCGCCACCGAGGACGCGCACGGTGCCCGAGTCGGGCCGCAGCAGCCCGAGCAGCACCCGGATCGCGGTGGTCTTGCCCGCGCCGTTCGGACCCAGGAAGCCGGTGACGGTGCCCCGCGGCACGCTCAGGTCGAGCCCGTCGAGGGCGCGGACCCGCCCGAAGGACTTCGTCAGGCCGTGCACCTGCACGGCGTCGTCGCTGCTCACGGGGCACCTCCGGCGGCGGTGGGGACCTGCTCGGACGCGAGGTACGCGTCGAGGAACGAGGAGTCGGCCAGCAGGCCCTCGGTGTAGAGCTCGAGGGCGGGCAGCGTGGTCTCGGCGGCCAGCGCGCGCAGCGTCTGCGCGACGTCGTCGCCGCTGGTGCGCAGGTGCATCAGCAGCATGCCGGTGCTCGACAGCACCAGGAACCGGGCCCGGCGGTCCGGGTCGCGGCTGGGCCGCACCGTCCCGTTCGCCACGCCCTCGGCCAGGTACGCGCGGGCGTCGTCGACCATGTGCGCGAGGAAGTCGCGGGCGGCCCCGTCGCCCGAGGCCAGCGACTGCGCCACGTAGGCCGCGGCGGGCGCGTAGTCGTCGACGGCCGCGAGCGCGGCGAGCAGCCCGCCCGGCCCGGCGGGCGAGATCGCCTCGGCCTTGCTCTCGCGCACCAGCGCGAGGACGTGCTCGTCGCAGACCCGCCGCAACCCGTCCTTGGAGCCGAAGTGGTGCACGATCAGCGCGGCGCTGACGCCGGCCTGCGCGGCCACCGCCCGCAGCGGCACGCCGAAGCCGTCCTGCCCGAAGAGCCGCACGGCCGCATCGCGGACCCGGGCCCGGGCGGTGAGGTCCTCGGCTGAACCCATGGTCAGGATGCTAAACACATGTTCAGTCGGGTGGCAAGGCCGACCGCGACGACGGAGCCGGTGGAGCTACTCGACCAGGCCGAGGGCGGCGAAGGCGTCGGCCAGCGGGCCCTCGACGTGCACGCCGACCTGCCCGTCGGTGACCCGGGTGACCTGCTGGGTGCGACCGTCCGCGGCGCGGTAGAAGACCTGCGGCGAGACGGGGCCGGGCTGGGCGTCGTGCTCGCCCGCCGCGAGGCGCACCAGCGTCTGCAGCGCGGGCACCACCCCCACGCCGCCGAGGACGTGCACGGCGAGCAGGTGCCGGTTCGGCACCGCGAGCAGCACCCCGTGCCGGGGCCGCTCGATCCCGATGCCCGCGAGCACCTCGTCGAGCAGCAGCACCCGCGAGGCGCCGAAGAAGTCGTCCGTGGCGAGCAGGTGCACGACGGCGTCCGACCGCGAGGGGTCGGCGTCGATCGTGTCGTGGTGCGGCGCCGGCAGGCGGCGCAGGTTGGCGAACGCGACGTCGCGCACGGCGTCCCAGCCGCCGAGCGCGTCGACCCGCTCGTCCGACAGCAGCTCGCTCACGTGCGTCGGGTAGTCCAGGGCCGCGACGGCGAGGACGCCCGGCAGCGGCTCCGGCGCGTAGGAGGGGCGGCCGACGTCGAGCGAGGCGAGCGGGCGCAGCTTGGGCAGCAGCAGCGGCCGCGCCTCCTCCAGCGTCGTCGGCTCGGCCGTGGCGTGCGCCTCGATCATCGTCGTGACGTGCCGCTCGACCGCCGCGGGCCACTGCCGTCGCGGCAGCTGGGCGACGACCGCCGCCAGGTTGCCCAGCCCGTGCACGATGCCGTCGCCGACCAGCACGCCCTCGCCGTCCGGGACGGTCTCGCGGCCGTGCTCGGCGAAGGTGCGGCGCGCGAGCGCGACCAGCGCCGCGGCGTCGTCGCGCGAGAGCACGGGGAGGACGGGGTCGGGATCGGTAGGCGGACCCGGTACGCCGTCGTCCCCGGCGGCACCGCGCCGGCGGAACCACCGCACGACCGCCACCTCCGACCCGTCCGCACCGCCGCTCCTCGCGCGGCGGGCACCGTCCCATCGTGCCACGCTGGCCGGGTGCCGGAGGGTGATGTCGTGCTGCGGACGGCGCGGCGCCTGCACGCCGCGCTGGCGGGGCAGGTGCTGGTGCGCTGCGACCTGCGCTGGCCCAGTCTCGCGACCGCCGACCTCGCGGGGCGCTCCGTGCTCGAGGTGGTCAGCGCCGGCAAGCACCTGCTGCTGCGCGTCGACGGCGACCCGGGTCTGACGCTCCACAGCCACCTGCGGATGGAGGGCTCGTGGCGCGTCCAGCCCGCCGACCGCCCCGTCGCGTCGAACCCCGGCGTGCGCGCCGTGCTCGGCACCGACCGGTGGACGGCCGTCGGGCTGCGGCTCGGGCTGCTCGAGCTGCTGCGCACCTCGGCCGAGCACACCGTCGTCGGGCACCTCGGGCCGGACCTGCTCGACCCCGGCCTCGACCACGACGTCGCCGCCGCCCGGCTGGCCGCCGACCCGGAGCGCACGGTCGGCGAGGCGCTGCTCGACCAGCGCGTCGTGGCGGGCGTCGGCACGATGTTCATGGCCGAGTCGCTGTTCGTCCTCGGCGTCACGCCGTGGACCCCGGTGCGCGAGGTCGAGGTCTCCCACGGCACCCGCAAGGTCGTCGACCTCGCGGTGCGGATGATGTCGGCCAACGTCGACCGCGCCGTGCAGTCGACGACCGGCGACCTGCGGCCAGGGCAGGAGGTCTACGTGCACGCGCGCTCCGGTCGCCCGTGCCGCCGGTGCGGCACCCCGGTGCGGGTCGCACCCCTGGGGCCGCCCCCGCAGGACCGCACCGCGTTCTACTGCCCGCACTGCCAGCACGGGCCCACGCCCACCGACGACGGCCGACCGCAGTCGCCCCTCGGGGCCTCGCGCGGTTCGCCGAACCGACGCCGGCGCGGGTACCAGGCCTACCGGCGGCGTTGACCGCCTGGAGGCCGGGCGCCGGTCGCCACCAGGTCGTCGAGGGAGATCAGCACCCGCTCGAGCGCGAACGCCCAGGCCCGGTCCGGGTCGTAGGCCGACCCCTGCGCCGCCCCGACGGCCGTGCCGATGCGGGTGGCCAACGGGTACGCCGCGGGGTCGAGCACCTCGGCCAGCACAGGCCCCGCGGCCGCCCACCACTGCCGCTCGTCCAGGCCGGAGCCGGCCCGGGTGGCCTCGGCGTCCTGCTCCGCCAGGGCGAGCGCGCGCACCACGCCGAGCACGAGGGTGAGCGCGGCGTCGGTGTCGGCGTCGTCGAGGCCCGCACCGGCGAACGCGCCGAGCTCGTGCTCGTACTTGGCCATCAGGCCGGGGCCGAGGGCGGGACGGGTGGACGGCAGCCGGGCCACCCACGGGTGGGTGCGCAGCAGGTCGCGGTTCGCCTCGGCGACCCGTCGCACCCGCGTCCGCCAGCCGGCCCTCCCCCACGGCGGCCGCGGCATCGCGAGCTGGACCCGGTCGACCATCAGGTCGAGCAGGTCGGCCCGCCCGGGCACGTACCCGTACAGCGTCATCGGCGCCACACCCAGGTCGGCGGCGAGCCGGCGCACGGTGACCGCGTCGAGACCCTCGGCGTCGGCGAGCCCCACGGCCGCGTCGACGACGCTGTCCAGGTCGAGCCCCGGGCGCGGGCCGCGCCGGCCGGTCGGCGCGGCGTGGCCCCACAGCAGGCGTACGGAGCGGGCGGGATCGACCTCGGGCACGTTGACACCGTACATCGTACGGCGTACGTTGCTCTCCGTACACCGTACGGTCTTCCGGGAGGTCCTGTGCACGTCACGGCGTCCGCGCTCTCGCTCAACGTCGCCGACCCCCTCGCGTCGGCCGCGTTCGTCCGCGCCCACCTCGGCTTCGAGATCGAGATGGAGGCCGACGGGTTCGTCGCGCTGCGACGTGACGACGTGGGGTTCCGGCTCGTCTACCTGCGTACCGGGCTCGGGTCGTTCACGCCGGCCGCGGCGGCCGGCCACGCCGACGGCGTGCTGATCGCGTTCGTCGTCGACGACCTCGACGCGCAGGCCGAGCGGCTGGTGGCGGAGGGCGTCGAGCTCACCACTCCCCCGACGACCGAGCCGTGGGGGGAGCGCTACCTGCAGGTCACCGACCCGAACGGCGTGGTGCTGCAGCTGGTCACGTGGGTGGAGGCGCCGCCTCAGGACGTGCTGCCGTAGGGCCGGCCGGGCGAGCGCTCAGCCGACGCCGAGCAGGTCGGGCGCGGCGTCGCCGGAGAAGTCGTCGAAGTCGTCCGGCAGCTCGTCGGGGAAGGTCGCGATCGCCTCGGCGGTGTCGGGGACGACGAGCCCCTCGGCGACGGCCACCCGCTCGGTGACCTCGCGGAGCACGGCCGACATCGGCACGTCGAGCGCGCCGCAGATCGAGGCGAGCAGCTCGGACGAGGCCTCCTTCTGGCCCCGCTCGACCTCGGAGAGGTAGCCGAGCGACACGCGGGCACGACCGGAGACCTGGCGCAGCGTGCGGCCCTGCCGCTGGCGCGCGCCACGCAGGACGTCGCCGATCTCGCGTCGGAGCACGACCACGGGGCGACCTCCTTCCTGCGTGCTGGCCGGGCGGGGTGCTGCGGGCGTGGTGCCCGGGCGGCCCCGGCCGGCTGCCGGACCGAGTACGGACACGGTACCGGGCGGCACCGACAGCCGCCCGGGGGTCGTGGTGGGACGCCCCGGACGGACCACCGTCCGCCGGGCGCCGCGGATGCTCGCGCCGTCCTGCATGCCCTGTCCAACCCCCGGGCGCGCGGTGGTGTTCCGGGGTCCGTCCGCCGTCCCGCCCCCCCGGACGCGGACGGACCCCGCACCCGGGGTGGGTGCGGGGTCCGCCGGAGGGGTCAGGACGTCACGGACGCCCGTACTTCAGGGTGTACGAGCCCGAGCCGGTGTAGCTCAGCACGACCCAGCGGTAGGTGCCCGCGGTGCCGTTGTAGGTCACGTTCTCGGTCGAGGTGGACCCGATGCCCTGGGCCACGGTCGACCAGCTGCTGCCGTTCGACTTCTGCAGGTAGAGGTCGAAGTCGGTGCCCGACGGGCCGGTGAGGCAGCCGGTGTGGGCGCCGGACGCGGACGTGGTGTAGCTCGCGCCGACGACCTGGGCACCGCTGCTCAGCGAGCCGCTGGTGGTGGTGCTGCACGTGGTGGGCGTCGGCGTCGTGCCGCCGCCACCGGTGAGCAGCGAGTACAGCAGGCGGTTCGGCGAGCCCGAGCCGGCGTTGGTGACCTTGCCCGTGGTGGCGGTGCTGGTGATCGCGTTGGTCACCGTGGCCGCGGACGCGGTCGGGTTGCCCTGCAGGTACAGGGCGGCCACGCCGGCGACGTGCGGCGAGGCCATCGAGGTGCCGGAGATGGTGTTCGTCGCGGACGTCGAGGTGTACCAGGCGGAGGTGATGTTGCTGCCGGGCGCGAACACGTCGACGCAGGAGCCGTAGTTCGAGAACGACGACCGCGCGTCGGTGTTCGTGGTCGAGCCGACCGTGATCGCGGAGGGGGCGCGCGCCGGGGAGACGTTGCACGCGTTCTGGTTCTCGTTGCCCGCCGCCACGGCGACGGTCACGCCGGCGGAGGTCATCCGCGCGATCGCGGAGTCGACCGCGGTCGAGGCGCCGCCGCCCAGGGACATGTTGGCCACCGACGCGCCGGAGCGGTTGGCGGTCACCCAGTCCATGCCGGCGATGACGCCGGCGTTGGTGCCGGAGCCCGCGCAGTCGAGGACCCGGACGGGGATCAGCGTCACGCCCTTGGCGACGCCGTAGGTGCTGCCGCCGACGGTGCCGGCGACGTGGGTGCCGTGGCCGTTGCAGTCGGTGGTGCCGCGGCCGTCGTTGATGGCGGAGTAGCCCGCGGCCGTGCGGCCGCTGAACTGGCTGTGGGAGGTGAGGATGCCGGTGTCGATGATGTAGGCCTTCACCCCGGCGCCGGTCGGCGTGTAGGTGTAGGTGCCGTTCAGCGGAAGGTCGCGCTGGTCGATGCGGTCCAGGCCCCAGGTGGCGCCGGTCTGGGTGGTGCTGATGCTGACCTTCTGGTCCTGCTCGACGTAGGCCACCGAGGGGTCCTGGCGGACCTTCTCGAGCGTGGCCGCGTCCATCCGGGCCGCGTAGCCCTTCAGGGAGGTGAACGTCCGGTCGACCTTGGCGCCGTTGGCGCCGGCGCGCTGCGTGGCGTCCTTGGCGCTGGAGGTGGACACCCGGTCCTGGAGCATGACGATGTAGCTGCCCTCGATCGCCGACGATCCGTCGGCGGTGGCGAGCGGCGCGAGCGTCGGCTGCGCGGCGGTAGCCGACTGAGCCATCGCCCCGGTGAGGGCGGCGGCGGCGAGCACCGACAGTGCCACCACGCCCTGACGCGCTGAGCTGATCACGAACGGTCTCCCTACGTCCGCCGGCTCCCCCGAGACCCCGTGGTCTCTCCGGCCCGACGGAACCTAGCCGCGCGCGTGTCCGATCTGAGCTGTTGGCGCCGAAACGTAGGGAAAACCCTCGCACCCGCGAGGGTGCCGGTGACGGTGCGTGACACCGACCACCGCACGGCCCAGACGGGGGCTGGTTGACGCGACGCGCTGTGCGCGCTCAGGCCGGCAGGTGCGCGCGGACCAGCCGCAGGGCGTGCGCGACGGTGGCGGCGCGCACCTGGGCGCGGTCGCCGTCGAGGTCGAGGCGCACGACCTCGGTGGGTGCGTCGGGGCCGGCGACCGCCACGAACACGCGGCCGGCCGGGACGCCGTCGGCGGGACCGGGACCGGCGACGCCCGTGGTCGACACGGCGAGGTCGGCGCCGAGCGCCCTGCGCGCGCCCTCGGCCATCGCGACCGCGACCGGCGCGCTGACCGCGCCGAGGTCGGCCAGCACGCCCGCGTCGACGCCGAGCAGGTGCGCCTTCACCTCGTCGGTGTACGACACGACCCCGCCCCGCAGCACGGCCGAGACGCCGGGCACGCAGGCGAGGGTGGACGCCACGAGCCCGGCGGTCAGCGACTCGGCGGTGCCCAGCGTCGTGCCGGAGGCCACCGCGCGGCCGACGACCTCGCGGGCGAGGTCGTCGAGGTCGTCGACGTCGGAGACGGAGGCGGAGGTGGGCACGGCGGGACGGGTCAGGGGGTGGGGCCGGGCTGCTCGCGGGCCTCGCGGGCGGCCTGCTTGTCGGCCGTGCGCTGCGAGCCGCGGCGCATCGTGACCGCCTGCAGCACGTAGTCGACGCCGGTGACCAGGGTGACGGCGACCGCGGCCAGCATCACGACCCAGCCGACCACCACGGCCCAGGTGCCGAGCCAGATCTCGGTCGGGAACAGGAAGAAGCCGAGCGCGATCGACTGCAGCACCGTCTTGAGCTTGCCGCCGCGGCCGGCGGGCATGACGCCGTGCCGGATGACGACGAACCGCATCAGGGTGATGCCGAGCTCGCGGCCGAGGACCAGGACCGTCACCCACCACGGCAGCAGCCCCAGCACCGACAGCAGCACCATCGTCGTACCGACCAGCGCCTTGTCGGCGATCGGGTCGGCGACCTTGCCGAAGTCGGTGACCAGGTTGCGCCGGCGGGCGATCTCGCCGTCGACGCGGTCGGTGGCGATGGCCAGCACGAACACCGCGAGCGCACCCAGGCGCCACCACGGGTCGGTGCCGGCGTCGTGCACGAGCAGCACGGCGAGCACCGGGACGAGCAGGATGCGGGCGACCGTCAACGCGTTCGGCAGGTTCCAGTTGCTCGGCGCGGGAGCGGACGCGGCGGCGGCCGGCACGCCGGTCACGAGCGGCGCCCCGCCCCGGACGCGCTGCCGCCCACCGGCTCGGCGACCAGGTCGACGCCCTCGCTCGCCACGACCACGGCGTCGAGCAGGTCGCCGACGGCGGCGTCGGCGGGCGCGCCGGAGCGGTCGACCAGGCGGGTGGTGCCGTCGACGTCGGGGCCCTGGTGCTCGGCGCGGCCCCACGGGCCGTCCTCGTCGACCTCCTCGACCAGGACGCGGAGCCGCTCCCCCACCCGCTCCTCGGCGCGCTGGGCGACGAGCTCGGTGACCAGGTCGGTCGTGACGGCGAGCCGGCGCGCCACCTCGGCCTCGTCGACCTTGCCGTCGAGGTCGGCGGCCTCGGTGCCGTCCTCGTCGGAGTACCCGAACGCGCCGACGACGTCGAGGCGCGCCCGTTCGAGGAAGTCGTGCAGGTCGGCGAGGTCGTCGTCGGTCTCGCCCGGGAAGCCGACGATGACGTTCGACCGGATGCCGGCGGTGGGCACGAGCGCGCGCACCCGCTCGACCAGCTCGAGGAACGGCTCGGTGCCGCCGAACCGGCGCATCCGGCGCAGCACGGCCGGCGCGCTGTGCTGGAAGGACAGGTCGAAGTACGGGACGACCCCCTCGGTCTGCGCGATCGCCTCGAGCAGACCCGGCCGCACCTCGGCCGGTTGCAGGTACGACACCCGCACCCGGTCGATGCCCTCGACGGCCGACAGCTCGGGCAGCAGGGTCTCGAGCAGCCGGATGTCGCCGAGGTCCTTGCCGTAGGAGGTGGAGTTCTCGCTGACGAGGAACACCTCGCGCACGCCCTGACCGGCGAGCCAGCGCGCCTCGTCGAGCACCTCGGCCGGGCGCCGCGACAGGAACGAGCCGCGGAACATGGGGATCGCGCAGAACGTGCAGCGCCGGTCGCAGCCGGAGGCGAGCTTGAGCGGGGCCCAGGGACGACCGTCCAGCCGGCGACGCACCACCCGCGGCCCGGACGACGGCGCGAGACCCGAGGGCAGGTCGGGGGCGCTCGCGTGGCCGGGGACGGCGACCGCGGACGAGGCGTCCTGGCGCGAGGCCGGGCTGAGCGGCAGGAGGGTGCGCCGGTCGCGCGGGACGTGCGAGGCCGGGCGCTCGCCGTGCAGCACCGCCTCCAGGTGGCCGGACAGGTCGGCGTAGGAGTCGAACCCGAGCACCGCGTCGGCCTCGGGCAGCTGGTCGGCGAGCTCGGTGCCGTAGCGCTCGGCCAGGCACCCCACCGCGACGACCGCCCGGGTGCGGCCGCCGTCCTTGAGGTCGGACGCCTCGAGCAGCGCGTCGATCGAGTCCTTCTTGGCCTGCTCGACGAACCCGCAGGTGTTCACCACGGCGACGTCGGCGGCCGCGGCGTCGTCGACGAGGGTCCAGCCCGCGTCCGCGAGGCGTCCGGCGAGCTCCTCGGAGTCGACCTCGTTGCGCACGCAGCCCAGGGTGACCAGGGCCACCGAGCGGGACGCCGGAGCGGCGTCGGTGGCGGGCGCGGAGGGGGACGGCACGGTCCCCCACCCTACGCGAGCGCCGGGGCCACCCCGCCCGCCGTCACCGCCCGCCGTCACCGCCCGCCGTCACCGGCCGGTGAGGCTCCAGGCGTCCTCGTCCTCGTCGTCGTCCGGTGCGCCGTACTGCGCCTCGACCGGGTCGCCCGCGTACCGGTCGTCGCCCGGCCCCTCGTCCCCGCCGGCGCCGGCCGGGGCGTCCTGGTCGAACGCGTCCTCGGCGTCGGAGGGCGGGTCGTCGCCGCGCAGCAGCGCGAGCGTGGTGGGCAGGTCGTCGGGCTTGACCAGCACGTCGCGCGCCTTGGAGCCCTCGGACGGACCGACCACGCCGCGCGACTCCAGCAGGTCCATCAGCCGGCCGGCCTTGGCGAACCCGACCCGCAGCTTGCGCTGCAGCATCGACGTCGAACCGAACTGCGTCGTGACGACCAGCTCGGTGGCCTGCAGCAGCAGCTCGAGGTCGTCGCCGATGTCGTCGTCGATCTGCTTGCTCGGTGCCTGGACGGCGACGTCGTCGCGGTAGACCGGCTGCAGCTGGCCCTTCACGTGGTCGACGGCTGCCTTGACCTCGGTCTCGGTCACCCAGGCGCCCTGCACGCGCATCGTCTTCGACGCGCCCATCGGCAGGAACAGCGCGTCGCCCTGGCCGATCAGCTTCTCCGCACCGGGCTGGTCGAGCACGACGCGCGAGTCGGCGAGCGAGGAGGTCGCGAACGCCATCCGGGACGGGACGTTGGCCTTGATCAGGCCGGTGACGACGTCGACGGACGGGCGCTGGGTCGCGAGCACCAGGTGGATGCCGGCGGCGCGGGCGAGCTGGGTGATGCGCACGATCGAGTCCTCGACGTCGCGCGGCGCCACCATCATCAGGTCGGCGAGCTCGTCGACGATGACCAGCAGGTACGGGTACGGCGCGATCCGCCGCTCCGAGCCCGGCAGCGGCTGCACCTTGCCGGCGCGCACCGCCTTGTTGAAGTCGTCGACGTGCTTGAACCCGAACGTCGCGAGGTCGTCGTAGCGGGTGTCCATCTCGCGGACGACCCACTGCAGCGCCTCGGCCGCCTTCTTCGGGCTCGTGATGATCGGCGTGATCAGGTGCGGGATGCCCTCGTAGCCGGTGAGCTCGACCCGCTTCGGGTCGACCAGGATCATCCGCACCTCGTCGGGCGTGGCCCGCATCAGGATCGAGACGATCATCGAGTTCACGAACGAGGACTTGCCCGCGCCGGTGGCGCCGGCCACCAGGAGGTGCGGCATCTTCGCCAGGTTGGCCACCACGTAGCCGCCCTCGACGTCCTTGCCGACGCCCATCAGCATCGGGTGCTCGTTGCGGCGGGCCGCCTGCGAGCGCAGCACGTCGCCGAGCGAGACGGTCTCGCGGTCGGCGTTCGGGATCTCGATGCCGATCGCGGACTTGCCCGGGATCGGCGACAGGATGCGGACGTCGGCGCTCGCGACGGCGTAGGCGATGTTCTTCGACAGCGCGGTGACGCGCTCGACCTTGACGCCGTGGCCGAGCTCGACCTCGTACCGGGTGACCGTCGGCCCGCGGCTGAAGCCCGTGACCTGCGCGTCGATGTCGAACGACTCGAGCACGCCGGTGAGGGCGTCGACGACGCGGTCGTTGGCGGCCGAGCGCGTCTTGTGCGGCGTGCCGGCGGCCAGCACCTCGTTGGGCGGGAGCGAGTAGGTGACGTCGCCGGCGAGCAGCAGCTGCTCGGTGCGCTCGGGCAGCGGCTGGTGCGGCGGCGGCTCGAGGGCGGCCTGCTCGTGCCGGTCGACCGCCTGCTTGCGCTCGGCGCCGACCTGGCCGGGCACCACCAGACCGGGCACGGGCCGCTTCTCGCCGGGGCGCGGCCCAGGGACGGTCGGGGTCGCGTCGGGGCCGGCGCCCGCTGCCTCGTCGTCGACCGGCGCCGCGGGCTCGGCCGGCCGCTTGGGACCGGTGAGGCGCCGGCCGCGGCCGGGCACCACTTCGACCGGGGTCTCGAACGCCTCGTCGCCCTCGAGCCGGCGGGCGCGCCGGCCGCGCCTGACGGCGGGGTCGCGGGAGTCGTCGGGGAAGTCGCGCCCGTCGTCGTCACCGTCCTGCTCGGCCGCGGGGTGCAGGGTGAGCCGGTGGTACAGCGCGCGCAGCCGCGCCGGGATCGCGTGCACCGGCGTCGCCGTGATGACCAGGACCGCGAAGAACGCGAGCAGCGACAGCAGCGGGACGGTCGCCCACACGGTCACCGCGGCCTCGAGCGGCGAGGCGACGAGGTAGCCGATGATGCCGCCGCCCTCGCGCATCCGGTCGGCGCCGTCGGGCGGCGCGGGGATGCCCGTCGCCACGTGCACCAGGCCGGCGGTGGCCACCAGCAGCGCGGTCGTGCCGATGCCCATCCGCCCGTTGGCGGCAGCCAGGTCGGGGCGGCGCATCAGCCGCAGCCCGAACAGCAGCAGGACCAGCGGCAGCACCAGCGAGACCCGTCCGACGGTGCCCGCGACGACCGCGTGCACGACGTCGCCGAACCGGCCCTGCACGCCCCACCACTCCACCGTCGCGACCACGATCGCGAGCGCGAGCAGGGTGAAGCCGAGGCCGTCGCGGCGCAGCTCCGGGTCGAGCTCGGAGGTCGAGGTGCCGATGCGCCGGGCGGTGCCCCCCACCAGGTGCGCGGTGCCCATGAACAGGCCCCTGGCCGCGCGGACCGGCAGCGGGCTGCCCTTGGGCGCGCGGGGAGGAGGTGCCTGCTTGCGTCCGGTCGGCCGGGTGGAGCCCTTCGAGCCGGCAGCGGCCCGCGTCGTCCCTCGGCCGGCGGAGCGTACGGGGGAAGACGTACGGGTCGCCATGATCGGCAGGCTAGTGGCATCTCCCACCGTTCACACGCGCCACACGCCGCACGTGCGTCCCGCGCACCCCGGGGGACCCTCACGCCCGGACCCGGCGGACCGTGGCCGCCTCGACCTCGTACCGGCTGACCGCCGCGCCACCGGCGCGGAAGAAGCGCCGGCGCAGCGCGCCCTGCACCTCGACGTGGTCGCCGGGGGCGAGCCGCAGCGCGCTCGCCCGGGTGCGCGCCGACCAGCACGCGACGTCGATGGTGTCGACGCCCGCCCGCGGCTCGGCACCGGCCTCCCTGCGGCGGGCGCCCGGCGGCCGACCCACCACCACCCGGACGCTCACCAGCAGGTCGCCGCTCGGCAGCTCGCGCTGCTCGACCTCGGCGCTCACCCGGCCGACCAGCCGCACCTCGTTCACCGGCGCCGGCGCCTGCGCCCCGTCCTGCACCCCGTCCTGCACCACCGCTGCCCTGGCCATCGCGTCGTCCCCTCCGCCGCCGGGGCACCCGCCCGGCGTCGGCACCACCGTGCTCGGCGGGGACGACGGCGCGGGGCCTGTCGGCACCGACCTGTGGACGGAGGGACGTCCGGCGCCCCTGTGGACGACGCGGCGGTGCAGCCGGTCGGGTGCCCCGCCGGGACCCCGGGCGGTCAGTCCGCGTCGGTGCGGGCGCGGTGCGTGGCGGCGGTGACGTCCAGCAGGAACCGCAGCACCAGGCGGAGCTCCTCGTCGGAGTAGCCGTCCATCGCGCGTCCGACCGCGATGCCGAGCGGGGTGAACACCTGCGAGGCGACCCCGCTCGCCTGCTCGGTCATCTCGATCTGCACGCGGCGCCGGTCGGTCGGCGAGTGGGTGCGGTGCACGTGCCCGACCTGCTCGAGGCGACCGAGCAGCGCCGACGTCGCGGGCGGGCTCAGCCGCAGCAGCTGGGCGAGGGCGCCCGGCGTCAGGCTCTCGCCCGACTGCGCCGCGCGGTGGACGTGGGTGAGCGCGTTCAGGTCGGACCGGTGCAGGCCCACCGCTCCCCCGCGGTCGTCGACGTAGGCGTCGGTCTCGACGACGTAGTCGCGCAGGGCGTCGACGAGCGCCGCGGCCACTTCGCGCCGTGCCTGCTCCGTCCGCTCCGCCATCACCGCTCCTCCGACTTGCACCCCGGTCGGGCCGACCCTATCGTTTCCATCGTCGAACTATTCCAGCATGGTACTACCGACGCGGAGGACAGGCGTGGACGAGCAGGGGACGCACCCGGTGGGCACGGCCGGACGGGTGCTCGGCCCGCTGGCCGGGCGGCGGCTGAAGTGGGCCGTGGTGGCGGTCGCGGTGGCGTGCTCCGGGGCCTTCCTCGCCCTCGGCGGCGAGGCGGAGCCGGTCGCGAACACCGCGGCCTCGCTGCCGGACGACGCCGAGTCGGCCCGCGCCGCCGCGGTGCAGGCCGGGCTGCCGTCGTCCGGGGTGTCCCCCGCGATCGCCGTGTTCACCCGTGAGGACGGCGAGGCGCTCGACGACGCCGACCTCGCGGCGGTCGGCGAGGCCACCGGTCGCGGTCTCGAGGTCGCCCTGCCGCTGCTCGAGGAGGCCGGTCTCGACGCCGCCCAGGGCGGTGCGCCCGCCGAGGGCGCACCCGGCGAGGGCGCACCCGGCGAGGGCGCACCTGCCCAGGGTGCGCCCGGCGGGGGCGCCCCGGGCGGACCGCCGTCCGGACCCCAGGTGTCCGAGGACGGCACGACGGCGCTGGGGGTCGTCCCGCTGCCCGCCGACGTGCCCGACGGCCAGCTCGGCGAGGTGGTCGAGGAGCTGCGCTCGGCCCTGCGCGACGGGCTGCCCGACGGTCTGCAGGTCGCCGTGACCGGTGGTCCCGCCTTCGGCGCGGACATCGGCGCGGTCTTCGAGGGCGCCGACATCACCCTGCTCGCCTCGACCGCGGCCATCGTCGCGGTGCTGCTGCTGCTCACCTATCGCAGCCCCTGGCTGTGGCTCGTCCCGCTCACCGTGGTCGGCCTCGGCGACCAGGTCGCCGCGAAGCTGCTGGCCGTGCTGAGCCGCGTCACCGACCTGCGGGCCGACGGCGCCGTCACCGGGATCATCTCGGTGCTGGTCTTCGGCGCCGGCACCAACTACGCGCTGCTGCTCATCGCGCGCTACCGCGAGGAGCTGCGCCACGTCGAGGACCGGCACGAGGCGATGCGCCGCGCCCTCGGCTCGGCGGCGCCCGCGGTGCTGGCCAGCGGCGGCACCGTGGTGCTCGCGCTGCTGGCCCTCGGCCTGGCCGACGACCCGTTCGCGCGCTCGCTCGGCTACGCCGGCGCGACCGGCATCGTCGTCGCGCTGGTGTTCGCGCTGCTCGTGCTGCCCGCCGCGATGGTGCTGTTCGGGCGCCGGCTGTTCTGGCCGTTCGTGCCGAGGGTCGGGCAGGCCGACCCGACCCGCACCGGCTTCTGGTCCAAGGTCGGCTGGGTCGTCACCCGGCGCCCGGTCCTGACCTCGCTCGCGTCGGTGCTGCTGCTCGGCGTCCTGGCGTCGGGCCTGGTGAGCCTGCGGGTCGGCCAGGCACCGGACGAGCAGTTCCTCGTCGAGCCCGAGGCCGTCGTCGGCCAGCAGCAGCTGGCCGAGGCGTTCCCGGCCGGCACGAGCGAGCCGGCGCTGGTGATCGCGTCGGCCGACCGGGCCGAGGACGTCGCGGCCGCGGTCGAGGGCGTCGACGGCGTCGTGTCGGTCACCCCCGGCGAGGGCGACGGGTCGGTCGTGCCGATCTCGGTCGTCACGGACGCCGAGCCGGGCACCGGGGCCGCCTTCGACCAGGTGCGCGACCTCCGCCGGGTCGCCACGCAGCAGGACGCGGGCGCCCTGGTCGGTGGCGCCGACGCCGAGGCGCTCGACGCCCGCGACACCACCTCGCGCGACCGGTTGCTGCTCTTCCCCGTGATCCTCGCGATCGTCCTGGGCGTGCTGCTGGTGCTGCTGCGCTCGGTGGTGGCCGCGATCGTCCTGGTGCTGACGGTGGTGGCGACGTACGTCGCCAGCATGGGCGCCAGCTGGTTCGCCTTCGAGCAGCTGCTCGGGTACCCGCCGCTCGCGGTGAGCACCCCGCTGCTGGCGTTCCTGTTCCTCGTGGCGCTCGGCGTCGACTACAACATCTTCCTCACCACCCGGGCGCGCGAGGAGGCCGTCCGCGGCGCCCCTGCCCGCGAGGCGGTCGTGACGGCGCTCGCGGTCACCGGCGGCGTCATCACCAGCGCCGGCGTGCTGCTCGCCGCGGTGTTCGCGGTGCTCGGCGTGCTGCCCCTGGTGCAGCTCGCCCAGATCGGCGTCATCGTCGGCTTCGGCGTGCTGCTCGACACCGTCGTGGTGCGGAGCCTGCTGGTGCCGGCGCTGGTGACCCTGCTGGGAGAACGGTTCTGGTGGCCGAGCCACCCCGCGCGCGGCAAGCACGTGGCGGTCGAGGAGCAGCCGGAGCCGGCGCCGGTGGGCTGAGTCAGACCCGCCGGGGGCCGTCGCGCAGGACGCCGCGCACGTCGTCGAGCGACAGCGGCGAGGCGTCGAAGTCGGTGAGCAACCACGTCGCCCCCGCGTCCACCCAGGGCGCGGGGTCGGCGTCGCGGCCGACGGAGGTGACGACGTCGAACGGTCGGGCGTCGCCGCCGCGCACCTGCCGCAGCACACCGACCGCCTCCGCGAGCTGGTCGGGCGCCTGCAGGTTCACCGGGAAGAAGCCGTCGTGCGCGGCGGCCCGCACCACCGGACGGCGGTTGCCGGGGAACCCCGCGACCCACACCGGGACTCTTCCGCGCACCGGCGTCGGCTCGAAGGTGAGCCCGTCGACGAGGTGGTGCTCGCCGCGGTGGTGCACGGGCTCGCCGGTCCACGCGGCGCGCAGCACGGCCAGCGACTCGTCGAGCGCCCGGGCCCGCACCCGGTCGTCGGTCTCCTCGCCGGTGCGCGAGAGCTCCTCGCCGAACCGGTCGCTGCCGAGCCCGACCCCCAGCACCAGGCGCCCGCCGGACAGCCGGTCCAGGCTCGCGGTCTCCCGGGCGACCTTCACCGGGCGGCGGCGCGCCAGCGGCGTCACCATCGGCCCGAGCAGGATGCGCTCGGTGACGGCGGCGGCGGCCGACAGCACGACCCACGGATCGGCCACCGCCCGCACCGGGGCGCGCCACGCCACGTGGTCCCACACGAAGAACCCGTCCCAGCCGCGCTCCTCGGCCTCGGCCGCGAGCCGCACCACCGTCGCGGGGTCCGCCAGCTCGTCGAACAGCGGCACCCACAGCCCGCACCGCACGGTCATCGCGCCTCCCCCTGGGCCCGCCCGGTGTGCTCGACCAGCGCGTCGACGAAGTCGTCCCACCGCGGTGGCGGGACGTCGTGCGCGGTGTCCGCGAGCACGACGAGCCGCGCGCCCGGGACGGCGCGGGCCAGCGCCCGGCCGTGCTCCAGCGGGAAGCACGGGTCGACCTCGCCGTGCACGACGAGCGCCGGCACCGCCACGTCACCGAAGCCGCCGCCGCGCGGAGCGTCGAAGTCCATCACGACGTGGTTGGTCTGCGCCGCCGCCAGGTCCCGCGTGCGGGCCACGTCGATCCGCGCGAGCGCCCGCACGTGGTCGGCGTCGGCGAGCGGCGAGCCGACGGCGTACGCCAGCACGGCCTGCGTGATCTGCTCGACGGCGGCCTCGTCGCCGTCCCCCGGCGGTCCGAGCGCCGCGGTCGCCGTCTCGAACTCCGCTGTGGGAGGGGGCAGGTCGTCGTCCCCGGTGGTCGTCGCGACGAACGTCACCGACGCGACGCGCTCGGCGTGGTCGAGGGCGAGGTGCAGGGCGGTGCCGCCCGACATCGACCGTCCGACCACGTGCGCCCGCGCGATCCCCAGGGCGTCCAGGACGCCGACGGCGTCCCGCGCGAGGTCCGACATCGCGTAGCCGGGCTCCCCCACCGGGAAGGTCGTCGACCGGCCGGTGTCGCGCTGGTCGTACCGGACGACGAGACGGCCTGCGGCAGCGAGCCGTTCGCACAGCTCGTCCTCCCACCACACCATCGAGGCGCACGCCCCGTGGATCAGCAGCACCGCCGGGTCGCCGGGGTCACCGACCGTCTGCACGCACAACTCGACCCCCGGTGCGACCGTCACCGTCCGCTCGGCGTCCACGGCACGGACCGTAGCGGCGCGCGGTCGGCCGCGGGGCCGTCCGCTGCCGCGGGCGGACGACCGGTCGCGTCCTCGACGCCTCGAGTGGTGGCATCGCGCGCCGCGACGCAACCGTTCGTGGCCCGGACGCCGCCGGCGTCGAGCCAGGCGACCGTGGACCGGGCGCGGGGTGACGACGCGGGTACGCCCGTCGCCACCCCGGACCGCTACCGCTTGCCGATCTGCCCCACCGCGTCGGCCGCCGTGGCCGTGCCCTTCTTCGCCGCCTTGGCCGCCCGCTTCTCCTTGAGCGTCTTGCCGGCCTTCTTGCTGAGGTGCTGGCGAGGTGACTTGTCGGACATGGCTGTCTCCCAGCGCTAGGAAGCCTGAGCGACTCCGTCCTGCGACACTACGCCCCTGCCGGCCGGCCCGGCGCCGAGCCGGGCGGTCCGACCGCGTCCGGCTCCTACGACTCGACGACGGTCGGGATGATCATCGGGCGGCGGCGCAGCTTGGTGCCGGCCCAGCGGCCGACGACGCGACGCACGACCTGCTGCAGCTGCTGCACGTCGGTGGTGCCCTTGGCCGTGGCCTCGAGCAGCGCCTGCGTCACCTGCGGCTTGATCGAGTCGAACACGTCGTCGCCCTCGGCGACGCCGCGGGCGGCGATCTCGGGCCCGACCACGACCTGGCCGGACGAGGAGTCGACGACCACGAAGATCGAGATGAAGCCCTCGTCGCCGAGGATGCGGCGGTCCTTGAGGTCGGCGTCGGTGATCTCGCCGACCGAGGAGCCGTCGACGTAGACGTAGCCGCACGGCACGGCCCCGACCACCTTGGCTGCGCCGTCGACGAGGTCGACCACGACGCCGTCCTCGACCACGACGACGCGCTCGGCCGGCACGCCGGTGCGGCGCGCCAGCTCGGCGTTGGCGTGCAGGTGCCGCACCTCGCCGTGCACCGGCATGACGTTGCGCGGGCGGATCACGTTGTAGCAGTAGAGGAGCTCGCCGGCCGACGCGTGGCCCGAGACGTGCACCTTGGCGTTGCCCTGGTGCACGACGGTCGCGCCGAGCCGGGTGAGGCCGTTGATGACGCGGTTGATCGGGTTCTCGTTGCCCGGGATCTGCGACGACGCGAGGATCACGGTGTCGCCCTGCCCGATGCGCACCGGGTGGTCGTTGTTCGACATCCGCGACAGCGCGGCCATCGGCTCGCCCTGCGAGCCGGTGCACATCAGCACCACCTGGTCGTCGGGCAGGTCGTCGATCTGCTTGGCGTCGACCAGGATGCCGGGCGGCACGGTGAGGTAGCCGAGGTCGGCCGCGACGCCCATGTTGCGCACCATCGACCGGCCGACCAGCGCGACCTTGCGCCCGTGGGCGTACGCGGTGTCGAGCACCTGCTGCACGCGGTGCACGTGCGAGGCGAACGACGCGACGATGACGCGCCGCTCGGCGCCGGCGAACACCCGGTCGAGCACGGGCCCGATCTCGCGCTCGTGCGTGGTGAAGCCCGGCACCTCGGCGTTGGTGGAGTCGACCATGAACAGGTCGACGCCCTCCTCGCCGAGCCGGCCGAACGCCCGCAGGTCGGTGATGCGGCCGTCGAGCGGCAGCTGGTCCATCTTGAAGTCGCCGGTGTGCAGCACCAGCCCGGCCGAGGTGCGCACCGCGACGGCGAGCGCGTCCGGGATGGAGTGGTTGACCGCGACGAACTCGCAGTCGAACGGGCCGAGCCGCTCGCGCTGGCCCTCGCGGACCGACAGCGTCAGCGGCTGGATGCGGTGCTCCTTCAGCTTCGCCTCGATCAGCGCGAGGGTGAGCTGGGAGCCGAGCAGCGGGATGTCGGGCTTGAGCCGCAGCAGGTACGGCACGCCGCCGATGTGGTCCTCGTGGCCGTGGGTGAGCACGATCGCCTGCACGTCGTCGAGCCGGTCGGCGATGTACTCGAAGTCGGGCAGGATCAGGTCGACGCCCGGCTGGTGGTCCTCGGGGAACAGCACCCCGCAGTCGATGATCAGCAGCTTGCCGTCGATCTCCAGGACGGCCATGTTGCGGCCGACCTCGCCGAGCCCGCCGAGCGGGACGATCCGCAGGGCGCCCGGTGCGAGGGTGGGGGGCAGCGACAGCTCGGGGTGCGGGTGACTCACGAAGAGAGCTCCTCCAGCGCGGCGCGGACGGCCGCGGCCTGCTCGTCGGTGGCGTCCGCGAGCGGCGGACGCACGGTGGTGTGGGCGAGGACGCCCTGGTGGCGCAGACCCGCCTTGCAGGTCAGCACGCCCTGGGTCGACATCATGACGGCGCGCACCAGCGGCAGCAGCCGGCGGTGCAGGTCGAGCGCGCGGACCAGGTCGCCGGCGTCGACGGCCGCGACCAGCTCGACCAGCTCGCGGCTCGCGAGGTTGCCGACCGTGGTGACCATGCCCGCGGCGCCCTGGGTGAGCTGGGCCAGGTTCAGCGCGTCGCTGCCGGCGTAGTAGGCGAGGTCGGTGGCGGCCATCACCTCGCTGGAGGCGAACAGGTCGTCCTTGGCGTCCTTGACCGCCACCACGTTCGGGTGCTGGGCCAGCTGCACCAGGGTCGCCGACTCGATCGGCACGCCCGAGCGTCCGGGGATGTCGTAGACCATCACGGGCAGGTCGGTGGCGGACGCGACCGCGGTGAAGTGCGCCAGCAGGCCGGCCTGCGGCGGCTTGGAGTAGTACGGGGTGACGACCAGCAGGCCGTCGGCGCCGGCCGCGGCGGCCTGGCGGGCGAGCTCGCTGGTGTGCGCGGTGTCGTTCGTGCCCACCCCGGCCAGCACGTGGGCGCGGTCGCCGACCGCCTCGACCACGGCGCGCAGCAGGTCGGACTTCTCGGTGTCGGTGGTGGTGGGCGACTCGCCCGTCGTCCCGCTGACCACCAGGCCGTCGTCGCCCGCGTCGACCAGGTGGGTGGCCAGCCGGGCCGCGCCCTCGAGGTCGAGCTTCCCGTCCGCGTCGAACGGGGTGACCATCGCCGTCAGGACGGCGCCGAAGGGGCGGCGGGGCGCGAGCGCCGAGGGGGCCGTGGACATGGGCTCCAACCTACCGCCGCGGGCCCTGCGGGCTGTCCTCGCACCGCCGGGGACGTGCGGCGTCCCCCTGGGCGCGAAGAAGCGGTCGTTGCCCGCTCGGGGGTCCGGGCAACGACCGCTCCGGGACCATCATTGCCCCATCGGGGTGCCCTGTGGCAACTCCGGACGCACCGGATCGTCCGGAGGGACGACTCAGTCCTCCTGCGAAAGGTCCTCCAGACCGGTCGCGATGGCGTAGCGGACGAGCTCGACCCGGTTGTGCATCTGGAGCTTGCCCAGGATGTTCTGGACGTGGTTCTGCACGGTGCGGTGCGAGAGCACGAGCCGCCCGGCGATCTCCTTGTACGACAGGCCCTTGGCGACCAGCCGCAGCACCTCGGTCTCGCGCTCGGTGAGGGTGCTCTGCACGCCCGAGGAGGGGTCGACCGCGGGCTCGGTCGACATCCGCCGGAACTCGCCCAGCACGAGCCCGGCCAGGCCGGGCGTGAACACGGCGTCGCCGCGCGCGGTGCGACCCACGGCGTCGAGCAGCTCCTCGCGCGACGCCGACTTCACCAGGTACCCCGTGGCGCCCGCCTTGACCGCCTCGAGCACGTCGGCCTGCTCACCGCTGGCCGACAGCACGAGCACCCGCACCCGCGGGTCGGCGGCCACGATCTGGCGGGTGGCCTCGACGCCGTCGACGCCGGGCATCTGCAGGTCGGCCAGGACGACCTGCGGCGAGGTCGCGGCCGCCCGGCGCACCGCCTCGGCACCGTTCGCCGCGGTGGCGACGACCTGGTAGCCCGCGTCCTCGAGGTCGCGGGCCACCGCCTCGCGCCACATCGGGTGGTCGTCGGCCACGAGCACGCGCACGGGGGCACCCTGCTCGGACGGCGGCGTGGCGCCGGGGTCGGACGGGCTGGCGGTCGCGTCGCTGGTCACGATCCCAACCCTAGGGCGAGGTCGGACGCGGGACGCGGAGCTCGACCTCGGTGCCCTGGCCGGGCTGCGACCACAGCGCCACGGTGCCGCCGAGGTCCTCCACCCGTCCGCGCACCGACGACGAGACGCCGAGCCGGCCGTCCACCTCGGCCTGCTCGAGCCGCCCCGGCTCGATGCCGACGCCGTCGTCGCGCACCGTGACCAGCACGGCCGGGCCCTCGTCCTCGACCAGGACGAACGCCCGCGCGCCCTCGCCGGCGTGCTGGGCGACGTTGTGCAGGCAGGCCGCGACCGCCGCGGCCAGCTCGCGCGCCGCGACCCCCGCCAGCGGGACCGGCGTCGCCGGGCCCGAGACCGTGACCCGGGACGACGCGAGCGGCAGCAGCAGGTCGCGCAGGTCGACCGCGGCGTCCGGGTCGCCGTCGACCGCGGGGTCGGCTCCCCCGGCCGAGACCAGCGACCGCAGCCGCACCTCCTGCTCGCCGGCCATCGCCGCCAGGTCGGCCGCCTCCCCGCCGAGCTCGGTACCGCGGCGCTGGACGTACCCCAGCACCTGCAGCACCGAGTCGTGGATGTCGCGGGCGAGCCGCTCGCGCTCGCGCGCGGCGGCGGCCTGCTCCAGCGCGGACGCCAGCTCGCGTCGGCTGCGCTCGTACAGCTCCGCGGCGAAGCCGACCACCGCGCCCGCGAGCAGCAGCAGGACGATGTTGTGCAGCGCGGAGCGGTCGAGCGGGTCGAGCACGACGAGGTCGGCGGCGCCGACCGCGAGCGCGGCGAGCACGCCGGTCAGCGGGCCGCGCCAGACCGCCCACGACAGCACGGCGGCCGCGGGCCACACCAGCGGGAGCGTGTTCGTGGCCGAGGCCAGCGCCGGCGTGTCGACGACGGCCGTCATGAGCACCGCGACGCAGGCCAGCGCGAGGTCGGCGACGAGCAGCCACACCCGGCGCCGCGGGGCCAGCCAGACGAACGCCGACCACAGCGCCATCACCGCGAGCACCGTCCAGCCCAGGAGCGGGTGCCGGTAGGGCTCCTCGCGGGTGGCGTAGGCGGCGACGGCGTAGAGCACCGCCACGACGCGGAAGACGTCGACGGCGCGCCACAGCGCCGCGGCGAACCCGAGGTCGCGGTGGCGCTGGGACAGGTCGCGGCGGCCGCGGCGGCCGGCGTCGGTGGGCGCGGGCGCCGGGGTGGGGTCCGCGGTCACGGCAGCGGGGACGTCAGTCGGCGGCGCGGTCGTCGCGGCGGTCGAGCTCGGGGTCGTAGGTCGGGTCGTCGTCCGGGAACTCGGACAGGTCGACCGAGCGGTGCTGCCGGGCGGCGACGGCCTCGTCGCGGGCCGCCTCGATGCGGGCGCGGGCGTCGGCGGCGCGACCGGCCGCCGTCGCGGCGGCGGCCTGGGCGCGGGCGCGGGCCTGGGCCACCCGCTCCTTCATCGCGTCGGCGAGCTGGTCCTTCATCGTCGCGGCGTAGACGTCGACGTACTCCTGGCCGGACAGCTTCATCAGCTCGTACATGATCTCGTCGGTGATCGAGCGCAGGACGAGACGGTCGTCCTCCATGCCCTCGTAGCGCGAGAAGTCGAGCGGGGCACCGATCTTCACGCCGACCCGCTTGATGTTCGGGACCTTCTGCCCGATCGGCTGCACCTTGTCGGTGTTCACCATCGCGACGGGCAGCACCCGGACGCGGCCCTCGAGCGCCATCCGCGCCACGCCGGTCTTGCCGCGGTAGAGCCGCCCGTCCGGGCTGCGGGTGCCCTCGGGGTAGATGCCGAGCAGGTCGCCCTGGCCCAGCACGCGCAGGCCGGTGCGCAGCGCCGCGTCACCCGCACCGGCGCCGGACCGGTCGACGGGCACCTGGCCGACGCCGCGGAAGAACCCGGCCGTGAGCCGGCCCTTCACCCCGCGCCCGGTGAAGTAGTCGGACTTCGCGAGGAAGGTGATGCGGCGCGGCACGACCAGCGGCAGGAAGAACGAGTCGGAGAACGACAGGTGGTTGCTCACCAGGATCGCCGGGCCCTTGTCCGGCACGTGCTCGAGCCCGGTGACCCACGGACGGAACAGGGCGCGCAGCAGCGGCCCGAGCACGATCGACTTCAGCACCCAGTAGAACAACCGCTCGCCTTCCGTCCGACGCCGCGGCGTCCCCGCACGTCGGCGTCGACTCTACGGCCATCCGGACGGCGCGCGTGCGGGTGACGGACGACCCGGTGGCCCGGATCCCTGGTCGCGGTCGGCGACCCCGTGACACCATGAGGAGGTGCCGCTGATGCCTGGTGCCGAACCGATCCGTCACGACGGCGGCGACGTCGCCGTCCTGCTGTGCCACGGGTTCACCAGCACCCCCGGGAGCATGGCCGACTGGGCGTCCGCGCTCGCCGAGGACGGCCGCACGGTGAGCGTCCCGCGGCTCCCGGGCCACGGCACCACCTGGCAGGAGATGAACCGCACCCGCTGGCAGGACTGGTACGCGGCGGTCGAGAACGAGCTGCTCGACCTGGCCGCCGCCCACGGGCGGGTCTTCGTCGGCGGCCTGTCGATGGGCGGGGCGCTCGCGCTGCGGCTCGCGATCCACCACCCCGACGCCGTCGCCGGCCTGATGCTCGTGAACCCCTGCGTGCACGCCACCGACCGACGGGTGCTGCCGTTCCGCTCGGTGCAGATGCTGGCGCTGCCGCTGCTGCGGCACGTGGTGCCGGCGCTGCCCGGCATCGCGAGCGACATCCGCAAGCAGGGGGTCGCCGAGTCGGCGTACGCGCACAACCCGCTGCATGCGCTGCACTCCTCGCTCCAGCTGTTCGCCGACGTCAAGCGCGACCTGCCGCAGGTCACCGCGCCGATGCTGCTGATGCGCTCGGCCGTCGACCACGTCGTCCCGCTCTCGAGCGGGGAGTACGTCAAGGCCCGGGTGTCGAGCACCGACCTCACCGACGTCACGCTGCACGACAGCTACCACGTGGCCACCCTCGACGAGGACGCCCCGCTGGTCTTCGCCCGCAGCCGCGAGTTCGTCTCCCGCGTCTCGAGCGGGGTGCCGGCGTGAGCGAGCGGCACGGGGACGGCGACCTCGACGTCGACGCGGCCTGGGCCGAGATCGTCGCCCACTGGGGCGTCGACGGCGACGACGTCCGCGTGGTGCGGTCCGGGGAGGCGCCCGAGCACCCCGTGGCCGAGGGTGGCGCACCCGACGGCGACGCGACCGACGACGACGCGACCGACGACCCCGCGACCGGTGACGCCGACGCCATCGCCACCGCGGAGACCCGCGACGAGCGTCCGGCCGACGGCCCGGCCGGTGACGTCCTCGACGCGGGTACCCCACCCCCCGCGGCGCCCACCACGTCGTCGCGGGTGGTGCCCACCGACGACGCGAGCCGCCCGGCGCCCCGCCCGCCGGTGCGCCGCGACGACCTCGCCGACGACGACCCGCTGCTCGCGGCGCTCGACGAGCACTTCGTCCCGCCGGAGCCGCCCCCGCTCGGCGGCGGCGACCCGCTGACCACGCTGGCCTGGCTCGGCGCGCTGGGCGGCCCGGTGTTCCTGCTCGTCGCGGCGCTGGCGTGGCGCTCCGCCCCGTCGCTGCTCATCGGCGCCGCCGTGCTCGCGTTCGTCGCCGGCTTCGTCACCCTCGTGGTCCGCATGCCCGACCGCGACGAGGACGACGACGGCGCCGAGGTCTGACCCGCGTCGACCCGGTACCGTCGCCCCGCCCTCCCCGCCCGGGGACGACCAGCCGAAGGAGCCTGCCCGGATGACCAGCGCGCGCGCCCAGGAGACCGTCCAGATCCGAGGCCACCTGCTCGACTCCGGCGTGCTGAGCCGGTGCGCGAGCGACGTGCGCGCCCTGGGCGGCGACTACGTCATCGAGCGGCTCGAGGTGGGCAAGGACTCCGGCGACGAGTCGTACGCGCGCATCCTGGTGACCGCCGACGACGAGGAGCGGCTCGCCACCATCCTGATGCGGCTCAACGTGCACGGCGTCAACATGGTCGAGCCCGGCGAGGCGGTCGTGCGCGAGGTCGACGCCGACGGCGTCTTCCCGGTCGACTTCTACTCCACCACGAACCTGCCCACCCAGGTGCGCCTCGAGGGCCACTGGGTCGACGTGCAGCAGCCCGAGATGGACTGCGGTCTGCTGGTCACCGGCACCTCGGCGGACGGCGACCTCGCCGTCCGCACGATCGCGATCTCGGACGCCCGACAGGGTGACCGGGTCGTGTGCGGGCCGTCCGGGGTGCGGGTGGTGCGCGCGATCGCGAAGACCGACGAGGACCAGGTCTTCGAGTTCATGAACTCCGAGGTCTCCTCGGAGAAGCCGCAGGCGCTGCTCGTGCGCCAGATCGCCGAGGAGATGCGGGCCACCAAGGAGGCCGGCAAGCGCATCCTGTGGGTCGGTGGTCCGGCGGTCGTGCACACCGGCGCGGCGCCGGCGATGGTGGCGCTGGTGCGCGCCGGCTACGTCGACGTGCTGTTCGGCGGCAACGCGATCGCCACCCACGACATCGAGTCCTCGATCTTCGGCACCTCGCTCGGCGTCGACCTCAGCAAGGGCCAGGGCGTCGAGCACGGCCACGAGCACCACATCCGCGCCATCAACCTGGTGCGCCGGTCCGGCTCGATCGCGCAGGCCGTCCAGGACGGCGTGATCGCCTCGGGCGTCATGCACGCGCTGGTGAGCGAGGGCAAGGACTTCGTGCTGGTCGGGTCGGTGCGCGACGACGGTCCGCTCCCGGACGTGGTGACGGACGTGATCGAGGGCCAGCGCCGGATGCGCGCGCAGCTGCACGACGTCGGCTTCGCGATCATGGTCGCGACGATGCTGCACTCGGTGGCCACCGGGAACCTGCTGCCCGCGTCGGTGCCGCTGGTCTGCGTCGACATCAACCCGGCCACCGTGGTCAAGCTCGCCGACCGGGGGTCGTCGCAGGCCCGGGGCGTCGTCACCGACATCGGCCTGTTCCTCGAGCAGCTCGCCGACGAGCTGGTGCCGGACCGCCCGCGCCCCTGACCGGACGCGCCGCCGTCAGGCGCGGGGCAGGACGACCTCGGCGAGCACCGGGCGGTGGTCGCTGCCGGCCACCACGTCGGCCTCGTCGACGCCGTCCGGGTAGCCGTACGACGCCGTGGTCAGCGCGGGGTCGACCAGCACGGCGTCGATGCGGTGCCGCGGCCGGGCCGACCGGAACGTCGGCGGCCCGTCAGGGTCGGGGTCGACCGCCCGGGCCGCGAGCGAGCGCCACGACGCGCCGTCGGGACGCTCGTTCAGGTCGCCGGCGAGCACCACCGGCGGACCGCCGGACGCGGGCTGGGCGGCGAGCAGCAGCTCGACGTGCCGGGCGCGCTCGCGCTCGTCCAGCCCGAGGTGCAGGCAGGTGACGGCCACGGGCGCCGTGCCGGGCAGCGACACCAGGGCGCGGACGCACCCGCGCGGCCGCGTGCGCCACCCGCGCACCGGCAGCCGGTTCCCGGCGGCGACG
>NZ_BAAHAF010000207.1:0-828 GCF_054777815.1 Angustibacter speluncae
TGGCCAGGTACGACGGGCACATGAAGCCGCCCGACGCGCTGAGGTCGGCCCGGCACTTGCCCACACCGGTGCAGCGGTGCAGCGTCGAGGTGACGTCGCCGCCGTCGTGCGCGAACGAGAAGCCCCCCACCGCCCGCAGCGGCAGCGCCGCCGGGCGCCGCAGGTCGGCGTCGAGCGGCCGCGGGGCCACCAGCACACCGGGGTTCAGCACCCCGTCCGGGTCGAGCAGGTGCTTGAACGCGGCGAACGCCTCGATCGCCTCCGCCGAGTACATGATCGGCAGCAGCTCGCTGCGCGCCCGGCCGTCGCCGTGCTCGCCCGAGAACGAGCCGCCGTGGGAGGCCACCAGCCGGGCGGCGTCCTCCACGAACGGGCGCATCCGCTCCGGAGCGTCGGCCAGCGGCAGGTCGATGCGCACGTGGATGCAGCCGTCGCCGAAGTGCCCGTAGACCAGGCCGTCGACACCGTGCCCGGCCATCAGCGCCTCGAGGTCGCGCAGGTACGCCCCGAGCCGCTCCGGCGGGACCGCGGAGTCCTCCCAGCCCGGCCACCCCTGCTCACCCGAGGGCGTGCGCCCGCCGAGTCCCGCGCCGTCCTCGCGGATGCGCCACAGCGCCGACGCCTCGGGCCCGGCGGGCAGCACGCGCACTGCGGACGTCCCGGAGTCGGCCGCCAGCGCGCGGGCGCGCGCCAGCGGGTCGGCCAGGTGCCCGGCCCCCTCGCCGTCGGCGTCCGCGTCCGCGCTCACCTCGACCATCAGCCAGCCGCCGCCCGGTGGCAGCTCGGGCACGAACGCGGGGCCGCGGTGCTGCCGCACCAGGTCGACCA
>NZ_BAAHAF010000208.1:0-521 GCF_054777815.1 Angustibacter speluncae
CCGCCATCTGGTCACGCGTCAGCGCCATCAGCGGTGCTCCTGTCCGTCGTGGGCGCGGGTCCGCACGGTCCGCTTCTCGATCCGCTTGTCGGTGGCCTGCTCGGGGGTCAGCGCGACCACGCGCTGGACGAACACCCCGGGCAGGTGCACCTGGTCGGGATCCAGCTCGCCCGGCTCGACCAGGTGCTCGACCTCGGCGACCGCGACGGCGCCGGCCATCGCGCACAGCGGGTTGAAGTTGCGGGCCGCGGACCGGAACACCAGGTTGCCGTGCCGGTCGCCCTTCCAGGCCCGGACCAGGCCGTAGTCGGCGTGGATCGCCTCCTCCAGCACGAACGAGCGCTCCTGGCCGCGGACGGTGAAGGTGGCGGTGGGCTTGGGCGGGGAGGCCAGCACCACGTTGCCCTCGGTGTCGTAGCGCCAGGGCAGGCCGCCCTCGGCGACCTGGGTGCCGACCCCGGTGGCGGTGTAGAACGCCGGGATGCCCGAGCCGCCGGCCCGCAGCCGCTCGGCCAGCGTGC